>DATMJR010000025.1:0-5562 GCA_035553775.1 Miltoncostaeaceae bacterium
GCGGCGGGACGGGCGCCGTCCGGCGGTGGCTACGCTGCGGCCCATGGAGCCGCCCGCGCTCACCCCCCCGGATCCGCCGCTCGCGGGGGAGGGGTTCCTGCTGCGCCCGCCCGCCGCGCACGACGTGCCGGGGATGGTGGCGGCGTGCAACGACCCCGAGATACCGCGCTGGACCACCGTCCCCACCCCCTACACCGCCGAGGACGCCCGCGCGTTCCTGGAGGAGGTCGCGCGGGGCTGGCGGGAGGGCACCGGCGGCGTGTTCGCCGTCGCCGACCGCGCGGACGACGGCATCCTTGGGATGATCGGCCTCAACCGCGTCGCCACCCGCATCGCGGTGGTCGGCTACTGGGTGGCCCCCTGGGCGCGCAATCGCGGTCTCGCCACGGCGGCGCTGCGGCTGGTGACCGACTGGGGCCTCGACGCCTGCGGCCTCGACCGCGTGGATCTGGCCACCCTCCCCGGGAACCGCGCCTCCGAGCGGGTCGCCCTGAAGGCCGGATACGCCGGGGGCGAGATCGTCCCCTACGGCTTCGTGCACAACGGGCAGCGCCGCGACGTCCGGGTCTGGAGCCGCGCCCGGGGCTGATCCCGCCCGGGACGCCGCGCGCAACGCGCGTTGCCGGCTTCGCGCGCGCCTTCCCCCGGGACCCCCGGCGCCACCAGGATGGCTCCATGCCCCCGGAGCCCACCGTGCCCGAGATCCTCCTCACCCGGCGGGGCGAGGAGCGCCTCACCGCCTTCCTCGCCCGGGCGGGGACGGTCGGCGGCCGCCCCTCGTCGCTGCAGGTGCGGGTGCTGGTGGACCAGCTGGTCGACCAGGGGGAGGGCTGGGCGCCGCGCCCCGGGAGCGCGTGGCGGCTGCGCGCACTCAGCCGCGCGGCGGGCGCCGAGGTGCTCCCCGCCGCGCCCGCGCCGGGCGGCATGCGCCGCATCCCTCACGCGCGGGTCGCCGCGCTGCTGGCCGCGACCGACGGCGGCCGCGGTGCGGCGATCGGGACCCTCGCCCGCGTGGCCGGTGTCGCCGGGGAGTGGGACGGCCTGCTCGACTTCCTGCGGGGCGCCGACCGCGCCGGCGGGGAGCTCACCGTGGTCGCCGACCCGCTCGCGCTCTCGCCCGGCACGGCTGGCGACACGCCTCCGTGACGGGGGCGGAGGGCGTTCCCCTCGAGATCGTCGACGCGTTCGCGGCGGGTCCGTTCACGGGCAACCCGGCGGCCGTCTGCCTGCTTGACGGGCCGGCGCCCGCGGCCTGGATGCAGGCCGTGGCGGCGGAGACGAACCTGTCGGAGACGGCGTTCCTGTGGCCGCGCGGCGGCGCATGGTCGCTGCGCTGGTTCACCCCGCTCCGCGAGGTCGACCTGTGCGGGCACGCGACCCTCGCGGCCGCGCACGTCCTGGCCGGCCGCGGGGCGCTGGGCGCCGCCGGCGCGGCCCGGTTCCGGACCCGCGGCGGGACGCTGACGGCGCGGGTGGCCGGTGAGCGCGTGGAGCTGGACTTCCCCGCGGTGCCGGTCACCCCCGCAGCGCCGCCGCCGCCGCTGCGCTCCCTGCTGGGCGCCGAGCCCGTGTACGTCGGGACGAGCGCCGTCGGCCTGGTGGCACTGCTCGACTCCCCGGCGCCGGTCCGGGCGCTGCGGGGGGGCGATCCGCGGATCGCCGAGGTGGACCCCTACGCGCTCGTGGTGAGCGCGCCCGGCGGGCCGGGGGACGGGGCGGACGTCGTCAGCCGGGTCTTCCTGCCCAACGCCGGCATCGCCGAGGACCCGGTGACCGGGTCGGCGCACTGCGCGCTCGGGCCCCTGTGGTCGGCCCGGCTCGGCCGGCGGGTGCTGCGGTGCCGGCAGCTGTCGCCGCGCGGCGGCGCGCTGGAGGTGCGGCCCGCCGGCGACCGCGTGCTGCTCGCCGGTGGTGTGCACACCGTGCTGCGGGGGGTCGTCGTCGTGCCCGTCGCCCACGACCCGGGCGCGTTGCGCGCGGCGGGGGGCCGGGAGTAGCGTCCCCGGCCCCCGTTCGGAGGTCCACGTGCACCGCCGCACCGCCGTCCTGCTGGTCGGCACGGCGGCCGCCCTCGTCCCGCCGGTCGCCGGGGGGACCACGGTGGTCGCCCCGTCCGGCCGCGCCTACGACCCCTTCTCGCTCGCCGCCGACCGCGCCGCGGCCGGGCGCGCCGTGGTCGCATGGACCCTCGCGTCGCCGAGGGCGACGGTGCAGGCGGCCGAGCGGCCGCGCGCCGGCGCCCGGTTCGGCCGGCCCGTCACGCTCGGGCGCGGGCGGGTGGCGCGCGCGGCGCTCTCGCCGCGGGGCGGGCACGCCGTGGTCGCCCGCGTGGACGGCGGCCGCGTCCAGCTGGCGACGCGCCGTGCCACCGGCGGCTGGCGGCAGGCGGCACTCCCGGCGGGCACGCCCGGGGGGCAGGGCGTGCGCGTCTCGGGTCTCGAGGTGTGGGAGGACGGCGCGGCGGTGGCCACGGTGGAGGTGCGGGCCCCCTCGCGCTACCGGGTGGCGGTCCTGGAGCGGCGCGCGGGCGGGGGCCGGCCCTGGCGGCTCGCGGCGGTCCGCGACGTGCCCGACTCCGCGGGCGGTCAGGCGGTGGTCGAGGGCCGGGGCGCGGTCACCGTGGTCTGGCTGGCCGTCGAGGCCCGCACGACGGTGGTGCGCGCCGTCCGGCGGCCGTTCGGCGCATCCCGCTTCGGCGCGGTCGAGGAGGTCGTCCGGGGCGCGCCCGGTGCGCCTCTCGGGGAGCCGCAGGTGGCGGTGGGGGCCGGGGACAGGGTGGCCGTCCTCGCCGGGGTGCCGGCCGAGGACGGGGAGATCCTCGCGGCCCGCGTCGCCACACGCCGCGGGGCGGGGCGCTGGACGGTCTCCGCGCCATGGCCGGCGACCTCGGTGGCCGTCGGCGGCGACGAGGTCTGGGCGGCGCGGACCGTCGCCGGACGTCGCGGCACCGCGGTCCAGACGCGCCGGATGGGAGCCGACGGGCGCTGGCAGGCCCCGCGGACCGTGCGCGCCGCCGCACCCCGGCGCATCGCCGGCGGCCCCGGGCTGGTCGTGCCGCGCCCCGGGCATCCCGTCGCCTGGTGGGCAGCGGAGGCGGCGCGGGGCGCCGACCGGTGGTACGCGGCCTCCCGCCGTCCCCGCGGCTGGGGCGCGCCGCGCCTGATGGGCGCGACCGACGGGGCGGTCGAGTTCGGCGTCGGCGGCGGCGGCGCACTCGCCGTGCTGGTCGCCCCGGGGGGTGGCGGCCGGGTGGTCGCCGCGGAGCTGCCCTAGGTCCCTCCGGACGGCGGCGCGGCCGGCGGGGCCACGCCGTGCGCGGCGAGCAGGGCCGCCGCCGTGGCCCGGGCCAGCGACCCCGCGTCGCCGTCGCGCTCGCGCGACATCACGATCACCCCCCGCACCAGCTGGTGCAGCTGGGCGGCCAGCAGCGAGGGGTCCGGTGCACCCGCCGCGCGTGCCAGGTCGGTCAGCCACAGGCGCAGCCGCTGCGCGTGGTCGGCGGCGGCATCGGCGGTCGGCTGCTCGTCGGCCGTCAGCTCCAGCCGGAGGGCGAAGAACGGCGAGGTGCGGACGTCGGGCAGCGCGCACAGCTCCGCCAGCGCGTCGAACACGTGCAGCAGCCGGGCCGCCGGATCGCCGCCGCGGGCGGCGACGTCCTCGGCCAGGCGCCGGCGCCAGTCGGCGTGGGCACGGCGCATGACCTCGGCGACCAGACCGGCCTTCGACGGGAACAGCGCCAGCAGCTCCTGCCGGCTCACGTCCGCGTGCTCCACGACGGCCTCGACCCCGACGCCGCGGACCCCGAGGCGCGCGAACAGCTCGGCGGCGGTCCGCAGGATCCGCTCCCGGGCGTCGGGCGTCACGACGCGATCCCCAGGGCGCGGTGCAGCCGCTCGGCGAAGCGGACCCCGTCGGTCAGGGCCGCCCGCACCTCGGCCGGCGTCGTCCGCGCGGCCGCCGTCCAGCCGGTCAGCCAGCGTGCGGCCCGCTCCGGCTCCGCGGCCTGGGCGCCCACCCGGGCGGCGAACAGGTAGGTGCGCGCCATCGCCGCGACCTCGGCGGCGCCGGCACCCTCCGCCCGGGCCGCCTCGGCCGAGCGGGCGTCGAGGGCGGCGGGGAGGTCCGCGGGCGGCGCGGCGAGGTCCCAGGCGCGCGTGGTGTCACGCAGCGCGGCGAGCGCCGCCCGGTGGACCGAGGCGGGACCCATGCCGCTCACCGGACGAGGTAGCGCAGGAACAGGAAGCCGTCCTCCTCGCCCGCCGCCGCGAGGGCGAGCGGCCGCGGCGGGTCGAGCGCCGGGCCCCGCAGCGGCCGCGCGGCGTCCCCGGCGACGAGCAGCGGCGACACGGTGAGCCACAGCTCGTCGAGGGCCCCGGCCGCGGTGAGCTGCGCCAGCAGACCGGGGCCCCCCTCGCACAGCAGCACCTCGACGCCCTCGGCGCGCAGG
This sequence comes from Miltoncostaeaceae bacterium, assembly GCA_035553775.1. GTDB lineage: Bacteria > Actinomycetota > Thermoleophilia > Miltoncostaeales > Miltoncostaeaceae > DATMJR01. The sequence continues at coordinate 4,448 of DATMJR010000025.1, forward strand.
GCCCCCAGGGCCGCGGTGAGGTCCACGTCGCCCGTGCCGCAGGGCAGCGTGCGGGCGGCCGCGCCGGCCCGCGCCGCCGCGTCGGCGGGGGCGTCGGCGGGGTGCACGACGATCGTCGGCGTCACCGCCTCGCGGAACAGGGGCGCGTCCCAGGGCAGGTCGAGTCCCCGTGTGACCACGACGACGGCCGGCACCGGCCGCGCGCCCCGCGACGCGCGCCGGGCGCGCACCTCCTCCGAGGGCCGGGCGGGTCCGTAACGGTCGGCGCGCACCGTGCCCGCCGCGGCCATGACCGCGTCGGCCTCCGCGCGCAGCGCGTGGAACACGCGCCGGTCGGCCGGTCCCGACAGCCCGCGCGACTCCCCCGCCACGGCGGTGGCGCCGTCGGCGCTCGCCACCATGTTGGCCATCACCCAGGGCCGGCCTCCCGGAGGCGTCCGCGCCGCCGCCACCAGCGCCTCGGCACCGAACGGCTCCCGTGCCCCGAGCAGGTCCCTCACCGGCGCCCCTCCCGCGGCAGCCGGTTGGCCACCACCGCGGCGACGGCCCCCGCCGCCGCCCCGGCGGCGGGGGCCAGGTCCCACCCGGCCGCGACCTGCAGCGCGGTGCCCGCCACCAGTCCGGCGGTCGCCGCGAGCGCGACGCGGGCGAGCCGGCGGGACGCCGCACCCGGCGGCTCCGGCCGCCGCGTCACCGGGGCCGCGCCACCGGGGGCCCGTTCAGGCTCGCGCGCGTGAACACCTCACACACCTCCGCGGGCGAATCGGTGATCGTGAACAGGTCCAGGTCGACGTCCGAGATGAGTCCCTCGGCGAGCAGGCGCCGCCGCATCCAGTCCACGAGGTCGCCCCAGAAGTCCACGCCGAACAGCACGAGCGGGAACGCGCGCGTCTTGCCGGTCTGGATCAGCGTCAGGGCCTCGAAAAGCTCGTCCATGGTCCCGAAGCCGCCGGGGAAGACCACGAAGCCCTCGGAGTACTTCACGAACATCGTCTTGCGCACGAAGAAGTAGCGGAAGTCGATGCGCAGGTTGACGTAGTCGTTGCCCCGCTGCTCGTGGGGCAGCTCGATGCAGCAGCCCACGGAGATGCCGCCCTCCTCATACGCCCCCCGGT
>DATMJR010000026.1:0-15944 GCA_035553775.1 Miltoncostaeaceae bacterium
CTCGCGCACCCTGCCGACGCCGCGGCGCTACGTGTCCATCGTGGCGCAGAACGACTCCGGCTCGACATACACGCCGCTCGGCGACACGTGGTTCAGGATCACCGCCGCCCGGGTGTTCTCCTCAACAACTTACGAGTCCGGCGGCACCTCGGCGCTGACGGCGTCGGCCGTCGTGCGTGACCTTCTGTCGAGCTACCTCACGGGGACGCTCTCGGCCGACCAGTCGCAGATCGACACCACGGTGTTCACCATCCCCGAGCTCGACTACGGGCAGGCCTTCGCCACCCCGCGCCAGGTGCTCGCCGCGGTCAACGCCTACCACGACTACCTCGCCGGCGTGGACGCCGAGCGGCGCCTGTTCTTCAAGGCGCGCCCTGTCGCGCCCGTGGCGGAGATCGGCCAGTGGTCGGGCGCGGCGTTCGCCGACGCGGGTGACTCCGGCGAGGAGCTGTACAACCGCGTGATCGTGGAGGCCACCGGCCCCGACGGGCAGCCGCTGCGCGAGGTGCGCACCGCCACCTCCCCGCTGCTTGCGGCCGCAGGGGTAACCCGCTCGCGCACCCTCGGCGTCAACGCCGCCACGACCACGGCCGCCGCCCAGGCGATCGGCGACGCATGGCTCGCCACCCGGACCCGGCGTCCCACCCGCGGCTCGGTCACCGTCGTCGGCCGCGGCGCCGCCCGGGACATCAACGGCGGCGAGGTGGCGCCGGCGCAGTTCCTTCGCTGGTGCGGGCAGATGGTGCGCCTCACCCACCGCTGGGACCCCGACACCGGCGCCTGGGGGCGTGACGGCTACATCTCGGCCGTGAGCTACGACCCGCAGACCGACACCGCCCAGGTGTCGCTCGACTCCCCGCGCGACCGCCTGGACGCCTTCCTCAGCCGCCTCGCCGCCGTCCGCGGCGCGGGGCTCCCCCTCTCCTAGACCACCCCTCCCCCGGCCCTGAGACACCCAACCCGACACCGGGAGGACAGCGCATGCCGCCATCTGTGGTGAAGGACTACTCGACCTTCGGGTCTATGTACTACAACGCCATCCCCAACCAGAGCCGGCACTTCTTCGAGCGGCCGGCGGCCGAGCTGGGCATCCCGGGCGCGACTGCCACCGAGCGGGCCCTTGGCTTCCTGATCGAGGACGGCGTCAAGCCCACGTGGAGCGCGGCCAACACGGAGCGCGTGGAGCAGCAGGGCTCCACGATCATCCGGCCGGGCGAGACGCGGTGGATCGACTTCTGGGGCTACATCGACCACATCGCCCCGCACAACATCGGGGACTGGGACATCAAGTTCGCCCAGCTCCACTCATCGAGCGGGCCGCCGCCGGTGGACGTGCAGGTGGTCGGGAACATGATGCGGGTGCGGATGCACCGGCGTACCGCCGGCCGGTACATCACCTCGTGGCTCTACCCGGTCAAGAAGGCCTTCCGGCTGACGCTGGGCGTCCACAACCGGGGCACGAACGAGGGGTGGGTGGAGCCTTGGCTGAACGGCGTCAGGCTCGGCCGCTGGATGGGGCCCACGTCCGACGGCGACAACCTGTACCTGAAGCGCGGGCACTACCGCATCAGCTCGATCAACGGCTCGTCGCTCATCTACATCTGCCGCGAGAAGGTGTGGGACGGCAACCCCAACGACGGGCCCGTCACGCCGACGGACCCGGTGCTCGACACCGTGGGCCCCACGATCGGGCTGCGACTCCCAGCCCCGCCGGCCAACGGCGCGCCGCTGGTGCTCGGGCCGAAGGTGGAGGTCAGGGCTGACGCGGCGGACCCGTCGGGCGTCGCGCGCGTCGAGGCGTCGCTGGTGGACCGATCAGGCGGGCTCGTCAAGCACCTGTGGACCGAGGCGAACGCCCCCTACGGCGACACCGGGCTCGTGTCGATCGAGGACGTCGACGACGGCGACTACCTGCTGCGGCTTCGCGGCACCGACCGCCTGGGCAACGTGCGGGTCCTCGACCACCCGGCCCGTGTCGACCTGCGGCCCGACGTGCCCCCGCCGGGCGAGACGTGCGAGCAGGAGCGCGACCGCCTGCGCGCCCGCATCGCCGAGCTGGAGCAGGGCGGGGCCGGTGGGTGAGTACAGGCGACCCCCAGCGCCCGCCGCCGCCCGCTCCGCCCCTGCCGTCGAGCGACCCCGTCTGGGACCGCAACATCAAGCGGGCCCGGGACGTGATCGGCCTGGTGGCAGGGACGGGGGTGCTCGCGTACTCCGCCTACACGGATCGGATCTGGGGGCTGCTTGTGGGGGCAGCGCTGCTGACCGGGACCTTCGTGCTCGGGGCCCTCTCGCGCTCCCTGGACCGCCGGTGAGGGAGCGCATCATCGAGACCTTGGGTTGGGTGATCCCCTTCGTCGGGATGCTCGCCCTGGTCCTGCTGGCGGCAACGCGATGAGCGACATCCCCGAGCGCCGCCGGCGCGAGGACGTCATCCAGCAGGAGGCCCACCGCAAGGTCGCCATGGTGCGCCGCTACTGGGCTGTCGCCTTCGCCGTCATGTTCCTGGTCGTCGCTGGGCTGCTCTACGCCGCCGACCAGCGCGACATCGGCCGCCTCGAGCGGCTGGCCACCCTCCAGTGCGAGCGCGTGCAGCGCCTGCGCGAGGAGGTCAACGACGTCATCCGCGCCAACCGCCGGATCGCCGTCGCGGGCGAGAGCCAGGTGCAGCCCGGCTCCGACCTCGCCCGCGAGTTCCGCCTGCTGCTGGTGAACCTCCAGGAGCAGGACCCCGTCGACTGCCGCCTGGTCGCCCAGCGCCTTGCGGCCGCCGCCCGATAGGAGGACCCGTGCCGGGCCCGTTCCCACCCCTGCCGATCAAGAACCGGCAGGACTACGCGTTCAAGTACCGGGATGCCCAGGGCGCCCCGGACGTCACCGGCGCCCGCTACCACGGCGCCGTCGACTGGTTCACCGGGGGCACGGGCGGCGACGCCGTCCGCTCACCGGAGGACGGCAAGATCATCGACGTGCTCGCCTCGCGCGGCTCGTCGGGGCAGGTGTTCGGCGGAGTCGTGCGGATCGACTGCGGCCGCTGCGTGTACGTCCTGCGGCACGTCGAGCCCATGGTGCGCGAGGGCGAGCAGGTGTCACGCGGGGACGTGGTCGCCCACGTGACCCGCTGGCGCGACTGGCCCTCGGGCTCCCACCTGCACATGGAGATCTGGCGCACCTTCGCCGGCGGCTACCGCCTGGAGAATATGATGGACCCGGGGGAGGTCACCTGGGACGACCGGATCGGCCCCCCTCCCCCGCCCTTCGGCGGGTCCCTGCGCCTCGTGATCGACCCGCCCGACGGCGGCCGGCGGTCGTGGGCCGGATGGGACAAGGCGGGGCCTGCGATGCGCTGGGTCGCGGCCAACGGGCTCGACCCCCGCACCGTCTGCGCGCTGTCGTGGCGCGGCAACGTCTGGCGCGGCCCGGCAAACGTCCGGGCCGTGGCAACCAACCTCGTGAGGAGGTTCCTCGATGCGTAACGAGTCACCCGTGGGCCTGGCCACCTACCTCGGCCTGCTGCCTGCGGCCGTAGCCGCGGGCGTGTTCGCGGTCCTGCTGGTCGTCAGTGGCGGCGACGTCGAGAAGGCGACCACGCTCACCATCGCCATCATCGGCGCCGTCTCGCTGGTCGCCACTGCGGCACTTCGCCAGTGGCGCGCCGTCGCGGCCGCCCGCACCGGCACCGCGCCCGTCCCGCTTCCTCCCGGCGGGGTGCCCGAGCCGGACGCCGGCGGACTGCTGCCGCCGGGCGAGGTGGCCTAGTCGGCGGGCCGGCACGTCACTGGTTGAGGCAGGCCTTCGCCTCGTCCACGCCGTCATCGTTAGCTGAGAAGCCGGCGTCGGTCTGGTCGCCGTCACCCCAGTCGGAGAACTGCTCGGCGAACGGGTCCACGGCGTAGACAAGCCCCGGCCCCTGGGAGCTCACGTCGTTGGTGACCCACACGCCCACGAGCGGGTCGCTGCCCTGCGGTCGAAAGCGACCCGCGACCATCCAGGCTCGCTCGTAGTCCCGCGAGCGGACCGCTGCGGTCGCTTCGAAGCGCTTCGGTCCTCCTTCAAGCCCGGTTGCGATCGCCCGTGCGACTGCGGGCGCCACGGCGACACAACGACTCTCGTCCGCGGGCGACTCGTTGGGTGTAGGGGGTGCCGCGGGTGTCGTGGCCGCGACCGACCTCACCTCGTCGGCGCCGGCATCCTCGTCTCCGCTGCATCCCGCCAGCGCAGCCATGGCGAGGACCGCCGCGGCAGCGCATCCGGCGATCGCTCTACGCGGCATGTCGCCTCCCCTTCCGTCCGTCGATGTCCTTATCATGCCCTCCCCCTGACGCGAACTGACGTTCGGAGGTGGCGTTGCCGAAGCACCAGGCGGTCCTCATCGAGCTCGCCGGCGAGCGGAGCCGGCGTCTCGCGGCCGTGGCGGACGCGTGCGAGCACGCGCTCGAGGTCATGAGGCCTTCCGACCCCGCGTACGCCGGCCTCGAGCAGGCGGCTCGACTTCTGTCTCGGCATCGGCCTCAGCCGCACCTGCGAGCGCTTCCGCCGCCTTCCGGTCCTGCGCCGCGACCAGGTCCGCCACGGGCCCCCCTTCTTCGCGCGCTTCCGGATCTGTCCTGAAGGATTCGTCCTGCTCGGCCTGATCCAGGGCCCTCCGGAGATTCTGAAGAGTCATGCCGCGCACTTCCTCGGGAAGCCGGGCGAAGGCGGCGCGCGCGTTGTCGATGTTGCCCTGCATGTCCTCGACCACCAACGCGGGAAGCAGCGCCCAAGACGCCCCGTACTTCTGGACGCGGAATGCTGCGAGAGCCTCCGTGACCCGCTCCGGATCCTGCGAGAGCGACTCTCGGAGATGATCGAGGCGCGGCAGGGTCTCGTCATCAACCGTGGGTCGGCGGAGGTCGGCGACCTTCAGGACGAGGAGGGGATTGCCGTCCTCCCCCACAAGGAGCATCTCGCTGCCGAGCGCCACTCGGTCGGCGAGCTCCTGCATGGCCTGGGCGAAGCGCCGGTTCTCCTGACGCATCTGTTCGAGCTCGTTTGCCATGTGATCAAGGAGCTCTTGGGGCGTCGTCTGCTCGTCGAAGCCGTGCCCCTCGCGCGCCCGGCCCTCCTTTTCGGGTTCCCTTGCGCTCTCGGCCTCTGCTGCCAGTCGAACAGCATCCGGGTGCGACTGGAGCTGTTCAGACAGCCATGACACCTCGCCGTTGTTGCGCAGCCCACGGCGGCCCTGCTCGATGCGCCTGACGGTTTCGAGACCCCAACCGAGGCGGTCGGCAAGGTCCCGCTGCGTGAGGCCCAGGTCTTCCCGACGGCGCGCCACCCAGCGCCCGAAGAACTTGCTGCCGGGGATCGACACGGTACGACGGTACGGTAGTCCGCCCGCGTAGCGGAACGCCCCTTGCGTAGTCGTACGCCCTTCGGCTACTGTCCGCGCAAGATGAATACCGCTACTCACTTCGCACTCCCTCCTGCCGCCAGGGCGCACGAGCGGCGTCTTGGTCGCCCCCTCCGCCAAGTCCTCCTCGAGGACTGGGCGGACTGGCCAATGGAGGCGATCGCTGAGGAGCTCGGGGTGTCCACAGCGACCGCGGCCAGGTGGCTCGCGCGCATGGGCCTCGGGAAGCGGTTCGTGACCGTGGAAGTCCATGGCGGGGAGGCTGACACGCCTTCGACCGGCCGTGGAAAACCCGAGATCGGAGCCGCTGCTGCCAGGCGCAGCCCCGATCTCGCTGCACAGGGAGCGTAGCAATGAGCACCCCCAATCGGGGAGGCCGCCCCATGTCGCCCGCTGGCCACCGGGAGGTGGCCCACCTCGGCGCGCTTGACGCCCTGGAGTTCGACCTGCAGACCGTCGTCGACACGAGCACCCACCTCGGGGACCTGCTGGTGGCCGGGCGCGCGGAGCGCCTGCGGATCGATCGCGAGCTCGCTGCGGTGATACGGCAGCAGCGAGCCGCCCTCCACCAGCTGTCGAACACCCTGCAGCAAGTCGCACACCACACCGCTGAGGCCACACGGCAGGCCAGCGGGGTGGCGGCATGAAGGCGATTCTGCTGCCGCCGCGGTCGGCCCGCCGCGAGGCGGCCCGCGTGCGCGGCCTGATCAACTCGGGGCGCGTCCACCACGACGAGGCCACGCTGCTGCGGGTGCGCCTTCACGAACTCGAGGAGCGGCCGGTCCCGGCCGAGCTCGCCGCGGTGGCGCGCGCCGCCCGCCGGAGGCAGGAGGCGTGAGCGCGATCACCGTCATCGGCCCCTCGCACATCGAGGCGCTGGCGCTCGCAGGCGCCCGGCAGCGGGACCGGATGCACACCCCGCCGCGAACCCCGCACGAGGCGTACCGGCTCATCACCGAGGTGGTGCTGCCCGGGGAGCGCCGGATGCCGCAGGAGGTCAAGGACGCCGTGGCCGAGTGCCTGGCGCGCGTCGTGTTCGCCGCGGCGTGGACGGGGGGCGAGGCGTGACCCACCTGCTCGTGCTCGTCATCGGCGTCTGGATCGGCCTCGCCCTCGCCGCCGTCGTGCAGGCGATCGACTGATGCCGGCCCCCCGCCAGTTCGCCGCCGGTCTCGCGATCGGCGCGGGCCTCGTCGCCCTCTGCTACCCCGTCTCGGACGCCATCGCGATCGGCGCCCCGCCCAAGCTGCCGCGCGCGCCGCACGAGGTGACGCGTGTCGAGGGTGTGCGGGAGTACGGGCAGCTCACGCTCGCGCTGGCCCTCCGGCGCACGGTTCCCCGTGACCTGTGCCGCACCACGCAGCTCGCGCTTCGAGTGTACTCGCCCGCTCGGCCGCGGCGCCCGCTCGACATGGTCCGCGTGATCGTCACCTACTGCGCCCGGACGCCGTTCGTGGTCGAGGTCGGCATCGAGCCGCTCGCCCGGGTGCCGCGCCGTGGCCCCCTGCTCGTGTGCGCCCGCACCGAGGACGGCCGCTACGAGCGCAACGGGCACACGTGTGGGCTGGTCGCATGAGGGCGATCTCCCACAGCGAGCTCCTCACCCTCACCGAGTGTCCCGCGCGCTGGGCGTTCCGCTACGGCGGCATGCTCACCGGCGGCGACTGCCTCGACACCCGCACACCCTCCTCGATCCTGCGCGCCGGCCGGGCCTGGGGCGTGGCCGTCTTCGCATTCCACGCAGAGGGCGAAGACGCCGCGCTCGAGGCGCTCGAGCGGGCGCTCAACGAGGACGCGGACGAGCTGCAGGCGCGCGGGTCGTACGTCGAGGGCGACCACCACGCGGTCTTCATGGAGCTGTCCGGCGTGCTCGCGCACTACGCCGCCACGGTGCCGCCGTTGGCCGGCCTGCACTCGCCCGAGGAGCCCCTGGAGGTGCCGATCCCCTCGCGGGGCGGACGTCGCTCCAGCAACCGCTACCGCTACACCGGCCGGATGGACGCCGTCTGGCATGACGAGGACGGCCGCGCCTGGATCGTGGAGTTCAAGCTCCGCGGTCAGCTGACGCCCCTGGAGCAGCTCGCGCTCGACCGCCAGGGGCGCCGGTACGCATGGGCGTGGGAGCGGGGCACGGGCGAGCGCGTCGCCGGCGTCATCTACGACGAGGCGCTGAACCTCGCCCCGAAGGCGCCACGTGTTCTCGCCTCCGGCCGAACCTCCCACGACAAGCGCCAGATCACCACGGCGGCGGCGTACGAGCGCTCGTGCGAGGACACGCGGACCCCGGTCGACCCGGAGACCTCCGCAGCGCTCGCGCGCCGGCAGTGGCACCAGCGGTACCGGCTCGTCCTGCGGCCGGAGGAGATCAAGCAGACGGGCCTGGAGCTCGTGTGGCTGGCCCGCCAGGTCCAGCTCCTGGAGTCCGGCGTCGTCGGTCCCGTGCGCGCGCCCTCGATGCGGCGCTGCCCCGGTTGCGCCTTCCGGTCCGTCTGCCCCACCCCGGAGGACCGTGACCTCGTCGACGCGCTGTTCGAGCGCGTCCCCCCGAAGCGACTGAGGGGCGAGGCACATGCTGCGTGACGCCGACCGCAGACGCTTCGCGGCCAAGGTCATCGCGGCCTCCGCCGGTGCCTGCTGGCGTTGGTCCGGCAGCCACTTCTCGACGGGCTACCCAGCCTTCTGGCTGGACGGCCAGAACCGCGGCGGGCATCGCGTCATGTTCGAGCTCGTGCACGGGTGGTCGCCCCCGCTCGTCATGCACTCGTGTGACACGCGGGGATGCGTCAACCCCCGGCACCTTCTGCCCGGCACCCCACTTGCCAACCAGAGCGACATGTGGGCCAAGGGACGCGGCGCCTGGGGTGAGCACCACACCAACCACAAGCTGACCGCCGACCAGGTGCGTGTCATGCGCGCCGCCGCGGCGAGAGGCCAGGCCAGCGTGAGGGCGCTGGCGCACGCGCACGGGATGACCCCCGAGGGCGTCCGTGCGGCCATCTCCGGAAAGACATGGAGGCACCTTGCCCCTTGAGTTCGTGCGGCCTTCGGCCATGCCCGCCACGGCCAACTTCCTCCTCTTCGGCCCGCCGGGCACCGGCAAGACGGTGGGTGCCTGCTCGGGCCCCGGCCCCGTGCTGGTGCTGAACGCAGAGGGGCCGGGTGCGATGCGCAAGGCGCGCGAGATCCACCCCGATGCCGAGATCCGCGAGGTGGCGGTCACCGGCAAGTCCGTCCTGGACGAGGCCTACCTGTACCTGCGCGACGGCGCCGGCAAGGACGTGCGGACGGTCGTCGTCGACACGGTCGGCGAGGTCTACCGCATCCTGCTCGAGGAGTTCGGCGGGGAGCGGCCGACGCTGCAGCAGTACGGCGACACCAACATCGTCGTCGAGCGCTTCGTGCGGGCCCTGCGGGACCTCGACGTCAACGTGGTCCTGGTCGCCCACGAGGAGACGATCGTCGATGGCACCACCGGGGAGACGATGCGCCAGCCGGTGACCGGCGGCAAGAAGCTGCCCGGCCAGCTGATGGCCCAGGTGGACGTCGTCGGCTACACGGGCGTGATCACCGAGGAGGGCAAGCCGCCGCGCTTCGTCGCCCAGCTGATCGACAGCGGCGGCCGGCGCTGCAAGGACCGCTCCGGGCGTCTCGGCACTGTGCGGGCGGTCGACATCAGCGAGTGGCTGCGCACGATGCACGTCGCGCCCGCCAACGCGAACCGGAAGGCGGCTTGATGGCGATTCCGGTCAACTTCGACGGCATCGAGGCGAAGGCGGGCGGCGGCATGGTGCCTCCCGGCGAGTACAGGGTGCGCGTCGAGCACGCCGAGGAGACCACGGCCTCCACCGGCACGCCGGGCATCGAGCTGCAGCTGCGGGTCGTCGGCGGTCCCGAGGACGGGGGCCTCCTGTTCGACACCATCTGGATCACCCCCAGGGCGATGCCGTTCGTCCGGCACCGGCTGGAGTGCATGGGCGTCAAGATCCCCGCGGGGCAGTGGAGCCTGACGCCGCAGCCGCTGCTCGGCCGCGTCGCGCGAGTGGTGGTGAGGCACGAGACGTACACGAGCCGCGAGGGCGAGCAGAAGGTGCGCCCGAGGGTCGCCGGCTGGGAGAAGCCGGCCGCCGACTGGCCGCCGGCGGCTCCGTTCGAGGAGCCGACGCAGGCGCCGACGGGCGGTGCCGGCGGCGACGACGACATCCCGTTCTGACGCCGGTGAGCCCGCTCGTCGAGATCGTCGCACGCGATCTTCCGCCGCTGGTCGACCGCCGCCGGCTGCTGCGCCTCGGGCTGACCGAGTCCACGGTCGATCACGTCTGGCGGCGTGTGCCACTCGTGCGGGCCGCCGGCGACACGAAGAGCTACGCCTCCCGCGAGGACGTGCTGGCGGTTCTGCAGGAGGTCAGGCGCTGAGCCCGTCGCTCTACCTGCGCCGGCGCACGGGCAAGACGGGCGTGCGCTGGCACGTCCGCTACCGGCTCGGCGGCCGCGAGGCTCCCGAGGTGCACGACTCGGTGTGGCCCACCAAGGGCGACGCCCAGGCGCGCGTCGCCGTCATCCGGAGGGCTTGGGCCGAGGGGCGTCCGGTGCCGCCGATCCTGCCCGATGCGCTGGAGGCCGGGCCGACGCTTGCCGAGGTGCTCGACGACTACGCGGCCGCCCGCCGGGACGTCGGCAGCGCCAGGCAGCGCACGTTCCGCCAGACGCGCGCACTGCTCGGCACCCTGGCTGCGCTCGAGCCCGCGGCGGTCACGCCGGCGCACGTGCGTGGCTGGGTCGGCGAGCTTGCGGCCACACGGTCGCGCAAGACGGTCGAGATCCACCTCGGCGTGCTGCGCCAGGTGCTCGACCACGCCGAGATCTCGCCGAACCCCGCCCGTCATGGCAGCGTGCGGCTGCCGCGCGGCGAGCGCGACGAGGTCCGGGTACCGACGGGACCGGAGTGGCGGGCGATGCTGGGGACGCTCGCGCCCCGGCACCGCCTAGCGGCACGCGTGCTCGAGGGCACCGGCCTCCGCGTCGGCGAGCTGCGCGCCCTGACCTGGGGCGAGGTGGACCTGCGGCACCTGCGGGTGCGGGTGGCCGGCGGCAAGACGAAGGCGGCCCGGCGGTGGGTCCCCCTGGAGCCTGCGCTCGCCGACGCGCTCGCGGCCTCGTGCCCGCAGGAAGACCGGGCCGGCGACCGCCCGGTGATCCGCGGCTTCTCGGAGCAGACCCTGCGAGGCGCGATGGCGCGCGCCTGCCGGGACGCGGGCCTTGCGCACTACTCGCCCCACGACCTGCGGCATCGCTACATCAGCCTGCTGGTCCACGCCGGCGCGTCGATCCCGGTCGTCCAGGCCGTGGTCGGCCACGCGCGCGGCTCGGTCACCCTCGACGTCTACGCACACGTCCTGGTGGACGAGCCCGCGGCGCGCCTGGCGTCGCTGCTCGACGGGGCGATCCGGGTGGCGTCCCGGATCGGTGCGGCCCCGGTGCGGCCCGGCGATGCCGGGCCAGTCACTGACCCTGACAAAACGCCTGCTACTTCGACACTTCCTGGTGAGGTGGAGGATAGCGGGCTCGAAGCGCGGGAGGCCTCATGGCACCCGGGTTTCCGCTCGCAGAGCGGGTAGACGACCCCCGTAGGACCGCCTCGGCCGCTGACGGTGCGGCCCCGGTGCGGCCTGGACCACTCCCCGACTTCCCCACGGCCGCCGGACCCCCAGCGTGGGTTGCCTCCTGGGAGGCTCACTTCGCCCACCGGGCCGCCGCCGACGTGATCAGGGAGGGGCGGCGGCGCCGGGAGCGTGTCGGGTGACGACGACCGCGCCCGACCTCAAGCTGCCGCAGGACCCCCAGGCGGCCCAGGCCCTGCAGGACTACCTCGCCGCCGTCGCGCTCTACGCCCGCCGGCGCGAGCTCGTCGAGAAGGCCAAGCAGTCGCTCCCGGAGGCTGCCGCTTCCGTCGAGACGGCGCACGCACGCTGCGTCGAGCTCGGCCTGCTCCCGCCGGCGAACGGCAAGCCGCGCGCGGCTGCCCGCCGCGAGGGACCGACGCAGCGCGAGCGCATCCTGGAGGCGCTGCCCAGCACCACCGCCGAGCTGCGGGAGCGGACCGGGATCGGCGCACAGACGCTCTCGGCGACCCTGCACCAGCTCGCCAAGGCCGGGCAGGTCGTCGGCGAGGGTGAGCGCGGGTCGAAGGTCTGGAGGCGCGCGTGACCTGGCAGGCGCGCCCCTCCACTGCGCCTCGGCTGGTCATCGGCGCCCTGGCGCTCGGCCTCGCGGCCGCCGGCGTCCACCAGGCGGTGGCCGCGCCCCTGCCGCCCGTGCGGGTGGAGTGCCGGTCGCTCGGCATGGTCATCCACCCCGACGGGTCCGCCGTCTCCGGCCGCGTCTGCGAGCCCCGCGTCGACGACCTGCTCCGGCGCCAGCTCGTCAGGGAGCGCCGGGCGGTCGCCGCCCGGGTGGCGAAGGCGTACCGGGCCGGCCACGCGACGGCCCGGCGCGAGATCGTAACCACGCCGAGGGTGCGTCACGCCCTAGCGCTGGCGGCGGCCGCCTACGGGCAGCCCTACGGGGGCCTGGTGCGCGTCGCGACGTGCGAGTCGACGCTGCGGCCGTGGGCGACCAACGGTCGCTACGTCGGCCTCATGCAGTTCGGCACGCCGCTGTGGAGCACGACGCCCTTCGCGCGCTTCCCCCGCACCGACCCGTACGCCTCGGCGATGGCGGCCTCCTACGCCTGGAGCCGCGGCAACCGCTCGCACTGGGAGTGCCGGTGAGCGACCCCATCACCCGGGCGCGGGAGGCGCTCGCCCTCAGGAACGAGAGAGACCCGTGGGAGGCCCTCAGCGACCTGGTCGCCCATGTCCAGGTCGTCGCGCACGACCCCGTCGCCGGTCGTGACGGACGCGGTGCACCCCGGCCCCCATCGAATGGGCCGCGGGTACGAGGACCCCGGTGCGGAGGCGAGGTTGTGACGTGCGAGCGCTGCCACGCGGCGGCCGCCGAGGTGCTGTGCATCGACGAGCCCGAGCAGGAGGGCGCCCTCCACTTCGGTGACCAGACGCTCGGGATCCTGCTCTGCATGCACTGCTGTCGGCAGGCCGAAGACGACGGGCCCTGGGACGCCGTCGTGGCCCTGGACACCCTCGATGCGCTTCCGGCGGCGGCGTGATGCGGCAGACCGAGGCGGAGTTCCAGCGCGCGGTCGTCGAGCTCGCCCAGCTGCGCGGGTGGCTCGTCGCGCACTTCCGACCGGCGATGATGCGCGACGGCCGCCTGCGCACACCTGTGGCCGCCGACGGGGCCGGTTTCCCCGACCTGGTGCTTGCCAAGGCCGGCGTAGGCGTGCTGTACGTCGAGCTCAAGGTGGGCCAGAACTCCACCTCGCGCGCGCAGCGACGGTGGCACGAGACCCTGGACGGCGCGGGCGCGGAGGTGCACGTGTGGCGGCCGCGCGACTGGCCGCACATCGAGCGCGCGCTCGCGCGGCGCCCATCGTCTGCGGCGTGCGCTTCGTGATGGCCCTCGCGCCCCGCCAGCCGACGCTCGGATGGCAGCCCTCCTTCGACCTCAGCTGCCGCAGGGGGTGCTGGAGATCTCGGCCGGCGGCCGCTTGCGTCGTCTGGGGTCCGTGCCCCTGGTGCGGCCGACGAGTGCAGCTCGCACCCGCCCGCAACGGCGAGGGCCTGGTGCCCGTCGGCCGGTGCCTGTGCCCAGGGGCGCCGGATGCCCGATGACGAGATCGCGGAGGCCGCGGTCGAGTACGCGCGCCGGGGCTGGTACGTCATTCCGCTGCACGGCCTCGACCAGGACCACGTGTGCACCTGCCGCGACGGCGCCCAGTGCGACAGCCCGGGCAAGCACCCGCTGTGGACCGGGTGGGAGCGCAAGTGCTCCAACGACCCCGGCACGGTGCAGGGTTGGTACCGGGGGCGCGACGGCAAGCCGACCAACGTCGGGATCGTCTGCGGCCCGAGCGGCCTGGCGGTGATCGACGTCGACTCGGCCGAGGGCGAGCGGACCCTCGCCGGCCTCGGGCCGCTGCCCGCGTGCCCGATCGTGGTCACGCGGCGCGGCCGCCACCTCTACGTGAGCGGTGACGGCGTCGTCGCCTGCAAGCTGAGGGGCGTCGACATCAAGGCCGGCAACGGCTTCGTCGTCGCGCCCCCCTCCGTCCGCGTGGACGGCGAGAGGTACAGGTGGGCGTGACGGCCGCCGAGACGCCGAGCTGGCGCGACGAGCCCCCGCAGCTGCCGGAGGCGACGCTGCGGCGCATCTGGGAGCTCGCCGGCAACACGCGCCGCCAGGCCCGTGCCGACGGCGAGCGGTACCCCGAGGGCACGCGCGACCAGGCACTGGCGAGCCTGGGCGGCAGCATGCGCCGGCGGGGCATGACCGAATCCGAGATCGAGGCCGCGCTTCTGATGGTCAACCGTCAGCGCTGCGACCCGCCGCTCGACGCGCGCGACGTCCGGCGCATCGCGCGCTCGGTGTCCCGCTACGAGGCGACCGATCCGGTCCTCGCCCGGATCTCACGCGGCGAGGTCGACGTCGACGAGGAGTCGGTCACCGGCGTCTCGCTTTCAGGCGTTCCCGAGAGCTGGCAGCCACTCGATACAGACGCGCTCGAGGCGCGTCCGCCGGCGCCGCCAGAGATCGTGCGCGCCGTCGGGCGCGGGGCGCTGCTCTATCGCGGCCGCACGCACCTGCTGTCGGGACCACCCGAGAGCGGCAAGTCGTGGCTGGCCCTTATCGCGGCCGCCGAGGTTCTGGCCGCAGGCGGCACCGTGGTCTGGATCGACACCGACGGCCAGGGGTGGTCGGACACCCTGGAGCGCCTGCGCACGCTCTCGGTGTCCGACGAGGCGCGCCAGCGCCTCCACTACATGCAGCCGGACGAGCCCGCGACCAGAGATGGCATCGCGCGCCTGGCGGCACATCTGCTCCCCACGCTCGTCGTGGTCGACTCCTGGAACCCGGCGCTGGCCATCCAGGGGTGCTCGGCGCTCTCCACGGACGACGTTGAGAAGTGGAACCAGACGGTCCTTCGCCCCTGGGGCACGGACATAACTGTCGTGCTTGTCGATCACGTAACAAAGGACCCTGAAAGGCGCGGCGCGTATAGCTACGGTTCCGAGCGTAAGTCCGGTCTTGTGCAGGTTCACATCAGCATGGACGTTGCCTCCCAACCGTTGTCGCGCGAGACGGCAGGGACGTACAAGGTGTACGCCAAGAAGGACCGCCCAGGCTGGCACGACCGCGCGCCCGGCACCCGATACGTCGGCGACTTGGTGCTGCGGCCAGCGGACGGCCGGATCGAGTACGAGCTGCGCCTCGGCCGGCCTGGGTCCGACGATAAGAGCGCGCCCGAGGAGTGGCACCCGACCGGGATCATGGAGAGGGTCAGCGAGTACGTCTCCGAGGCCGGGGGCGAGGTGCCCTCCAGTGAGATCGTCGCGGGGGTTCGCGGTCGGCGCGAGCACGTCCTGCACGCCCTGCGGGTGCTGTCCAAGTACGGCTACCTCGGGCTGCGCCACGAGGGTGCTGCGCGCATGTACCGGCACGTGTGCGCGTACCGGGAGGGCGACCCCTTGGAGGACTTCCCCCGCGGCCCACTCGACGGCCCGCAGGACCCATCTGAGGAGGACTTCGGGTTTTGAAGCATCACACTTCCATAATCGGTTCCGGGAACCGGGAACCGGTTCCGGGAACCGGGTCGACGCCGGGAACCGGTCTCCCCCCCCTAACGGGGGGAACCGGGGAACCGGTCGACAGGGGAACGGGGAACCGCCCTCCGGTTCCCGGACAGCGTCGACTCCTGGTTGAGGCCCAGGCGTGAGCTGCTGCCAGGAGGCGTCGCACCTGCGGGAGAGCGTTTGTGGCCGCCCCGCTACCTACTTCGCGGACGAGGGGTGTCTGATCACCCTTTGCAACGAGCACGCTCGGTGGTACTTCGGATCCCGGCCGATCCGGTGGTGCAGCCTCTATCGCCTGTGGGGCGCGGGCGGCGAGCTGCTGTATGTGGGGATCAGTAAGAACGCTCTCGCCCGACTAGGCCAGCACGCTCAGGACAAGTCCTGGTGGGTCCATGTCGTCGGCGTCACGATCGAGCACCACCCTTCACGTGAGATCGCGGAGGAGGCCGAGCGGCGCGCGATCGTCAATGAGAAGCCTCGTCATAACGTTGCGGGGACGTGACCGCTTCCCCCCTCGAGCGCGTTCGACCCCTGCTGACTCAGCGCCAGTTCGACGTGCTGCGCCTGGCGTACGAGGGCGACTCGGATCGGACCATCGCCCGTCGCCTGGGCCTGTCCCGGGCGACGGTGCGCGGCCATGTCGACGCGATCCGCCGCGTGGCGGAGCGACACCCGGAGGTGTTCAGTGGGCTGGATCAGGACGCTGGCTGAGCGCGCCCGCCGTGATGCCGATCAGCAGCGGGCCATCGGTCGTGCGCTGCGGGAGGCGGAGCCGGTTACGGGCGCCGGCAAGCACGGGCCGGCGACGGCCGGCGGCGATGCCGTGCGCCTGCGCGGCATCCCTGCCATCGGCCGAGGTGTGAGCGGGG
>DATMJR010000027.1:0-3011 GCA_035553775.1 Miltoncostaeaceae bacterium
CACCTGTTCCCGCCCCCGGCGACGACACGCCCGGGCCCGCCCCCGGGGGCCGCGCAGACGCATCGGCGCGCATCGCCTACATGCCCGGCGTCGACGGGCTGCGGGCGGTCGCCGTCGCGGCCATGGTCGTCTTCCACCTCGGGGCCTCGTGGCTGGCCGGGGGCTTCCTCGGGGTCGACGTGTTCCTGGTGATCAGCGGCTTCCTGATCACCTCGCTGCTCCTCGCCGAGCGCCGCGAGCGCGGGCGCATCGATCTGGTGCGGTTCTGGGTGCGGCGCGCCCGGCGGCTCCTGCCGGCGCTCTTCGTGGTGATGGCGGCGACGCTCGCGGCGATGGTGATCCTGCATCCCGAGGAGGTCGCCGGCCTCCGCGGCGCCACGCTCGCCTCGCTCGGCTACGTGGCCAACTGGTACTTCGTGTTCGCCGACGTCCCCTACTTCGAGCAGTTCGGGCGGCCGTCGGTGTTCCTCCACCTGTGGTCGCTCGCGGTCGAGGAGCAGTTCTACCTGGTCTGGCCCCCTGTTCTGGCCCTCGGGCTCGCCCTGGCCACGCGCCGCGTGATGCTGGCGCTGTCGCTCGTGGCCGGCGCCGGCAGCGTCGCGCTCGCCTGGTGGTTGTTCGACCCGTTCGCCGCCTCCGACCGGATCTACTACGGCACCGACACGCGCGCGGTGGGGCTGCTGGCGGGCGTGGTGCTCGCGTTCCTGGTGCCCGCCGCCGGCCTCGCCCCGCTCGGCCCCCGGCGCCGGCGGGCGCTCGACACCGCCGGCTTCCTCGCGGCCGCTGCGCTCGTGCTGCTGCTCGTCGGGCTCGACGAGTCGGGCGCCCGCCTGTACCAGGGAGGCTTCGCCCTGACCGCGGCGGTCACCGCCGTGCTGGTGCTCGCCGCCGCTCAGCCGGGAACCCGGACGGGCCGGGCGCTCGGCTGGAGGCCCCTCGTGTGGGTCGGCAAGCGCAGCTACGGCATCTACCTGTGGCACTGGCCGGTGATCCAGCTGACCCGCGCCGGGCAGGACGTTCCGATCTCCGGCGCTCCGCTCGTCGCCGTGCAGGTGGCCGTCACGGTCGGGGCGGCGGCGCTGTCGTACCGGTTCGTGGAGACCCCGGTCCGCCGCCACGGGCTGGCGGGGGTGCGCGCCGCACTGCGCGGGCCGGGCACGTCGCGGCCGCTGCTCGTGCGCCGGGCGGGTCTTGCCGCGGGCCTCGCGGGGGTGGTCGCGCTCGGGTCCGCGGTGGCCCTGGCGCCCGCGGGCAAGGCGACGCTCGCGGGCTTCGACCGGCGTGCCGAGGCCGCCACCCGCCCCGCCGCGGGAGGCCCGGGTGGGAGCCCGGGTCCGGTCGGCCCCCTCCTCCTCGTCGGCGACTCGGTGATGCTGAACGCCGGCCCCGAGCTCCGGCGCACCTTCGGAGCCGGCACCGTCATCGACGCCGCGGCCGGGCGCCGGTTCCCGGAGGGCGCCGAGATCGTGCTCGGGCATCTGCGGCGCATGCCGGCCGGCACCCGGGTCGTCGTGCACCTCGGCAACAACTACTACGTGCGCCCCGGCGACCTCGAGGGCCTCGTGCGGCGGCTGCCGCCCGGCCGGCGCGTCTACCTGGTGACGGTGCGGGTGGCCCTCCCCTGGCAGGACTCGGTGAACCGCATCCTGCGCGCCGCGCCGGCACGGCACCCGGGCGTCACCCTCGTCGACTGGCACGCGGCCAGCGGCGCGCCGGGGCTGCTGGTCGACGGCGCCCACACCACGCCGCGCGGCTCGCGGCTGTACGCCCGGACTCTTCGTGATGCCCTGCGCGCGGGCTCCGCCTCCTCCGACCCCGACCCACACCGAGGACCCACATGACCACACTCCGCACCTCCTCCAACGCCGGGCCCGCCCACGGGCGCACCCGCGCGGTCCTCGCCGCCGCGGCCGCCGGCGCGTGCGCGCTCGCCGCGGCGGTCGCCGCGCCCGCCGAGGCGCGCATCAACCCCGGGGCCGGCGTGGCGGGCGTGGCGCTCGGCGACACCCAGGCCCAGGTCCGCGCGGCGCTCGGGAAGCCCGAGGCGGGGAGCAACCCGCTGAACTACCGCTACATCCGCAGCCGCGGCCTCGGCATCTACTTCATCGCGGGGCGGGTGTTCGAGATCACCGTGGTCCGCGGCCCCCAGGCGACCCCCAAGGGGATCCGCGTCGGCTCGCCGGTCGTCGCGCTGCGCCGCGCCCACCCGAAGGCGCGCTGCCGGCCGGCGGTCACCGGCGGGCGCGGGGCGCTGGAGTGCGCGCTACGCGGCCGGCACCAGGGACGCACGTCGGAGACGCTCTTCGTGACCCGCGCCGGCCGCGTGGCCACGATCGCGGTCCACTTCGTCTAGGCCGGTGCCCGCCCCCGCAACTTCCGGACGCCGGAGGCTCCGCCCCGCGGGCGTCGCCGTGGCGCTCGCCCTGGTCGCCGTCGGCCTCGCCGGTCCGGCCGGCGCGTCCGCGGCGCCGCGCGTGACGGTGTTCGGCGACTCGGTCCAGGCGTCGTTCGGCTTCGCCCCCCAGGCGCGGCGGGCGCTCGGCTCCGGCCTCCGGCTGCGCATGGAGGCCGACGTGTGCCGGCGCCTGGTCGGGCCCGGGTGTCTCGGCGGCCGCCCGCCGTCGGTGCTCGCACTCGCCGAGGCGCTCGGCCCGCGACTGGGGCCGCTGGTGGTGGTGCACGTGGGCTACAACGACTCGGCGGGCGCCTACGACGTCGAACGGGTCCTCCGCGCCTTCCGCCGCGCGGGCGTCAGGGCGGTGGTCTGGGTGACCCTGCGCGAGGCCCGCGGGGGCTACCGCTCCACGAACGTCCGCATCCGTGACGCCGCGCGCCGCGTGTCGGGGCGGCGCGGGTACCCGCTCGTGCGCATCGCCGAGTGGGACGCCGCCGGCCGCGGGCGCCCGGGGTGGTTCACCTCCGACCGCATCCACCTGAACGCCTCGGGGGCGCTCGGCCTGGCGGGCGTCCTGCGGACGAGTGTGGTGCGCACGCTGGCCGAGATCGACATC
>DATMJR010000028.1:0-3699 GCA_035553775.1 Miltoncostaeaceae bacterium
GGCGCAGGGCGGGGTCGTATGGCCGGGTCCTCTCGCCGGTCGGGTCCCGCAAGCCGGTGATGACGGCCGGGCGAGCCGACGCGCACTGGGGCCGCGGGCGTGGGTCGCCGGGAGGCTAGCCAGGCACCTGGACGAAGGTCAAGCAAGGCCGACCCTCGCCCGCCGGAGGGTGTGGGTTCGCCGAGCGTCCGGCTCACGCCTCCTCGTCCGGCGCCGCGTCGTCCTCCGGCAGGCGCACCGGGCGGGTGACCCACAGGTACGCCGCGGCGGCCAGGGCGAGGAGCGCGATCGCCAGGGTGGCGAGCGCGAACCACACCGGAGCGCCCTCGTCGCCGTCGCCCCGGGAGGACGGCGCGGCCGCCGCTGCCGTGCCGGCGTCGCCGGCCGCCACGACGGCGACCCCTGCGGCGGGGCCGGGGTCGCGGGGCCCGCTCTCAGGCGTCGCGGTGCCGGGGACCTCAGGAGGGCCGGTCCAGGGCTTGACGACACCGTCGGCGTAGGTCTGAAAGGACCGCCACACCGTGTCGCCGCCCTCGAACGGTGTCGCGAGCAGCGTGAACGCGACGTAGCGCTCCGGGGCGCCGCGGCCCTCGTAGACCACTCCGACCAGACGCCCGTCGGGCGACCGCCGCTCGCGCAGCCGCCACCCGGGCGGCGGGGTCGCGAGGCTGTACACCGTGAACTCGGGCGGGAAGTCGACACGGACGCGGACGGTGGCGACCTCGCGTTCCGTCGGGACGCGGATCGTGAGCTCGGTCGCCTCGCCCTGTGTCACGCGCGCGGGCAGGACATCGACGTGGGCCAGCGCCGCGCCGGGCAGGCCGAGGGACGCGGCTGCGAGCGCCGGGACGCCCAGGCTCCACAGGCGGCGTGAGCGCGCCGCGCCGCGGGGCGTCACGGCCGCCTCGCGGTGAAGCGGAAGGTACCGGTCAGGAGGTGGCCGTCGGGGCCGAGCACCCGCCAGCGCACCGTGTAGCGCCCCGCCGGCCCGGGACGGGTGCGGACGCGCACGCGCCGCGCGTCGCGAGGGTCGCGGCGCATGCGGCGGACGTGCCCCCCGCCCAGGCGGTCCGTGATCTGCACGCGCACCGGCCGAATGGGGGCGCTGAACTGGAGGACGACGACCGCGGGCAGCGCGGCGACCCGGGCGCCTGCGCGGGGCGACGAGCTGGTCAGGCCGGTGTGGGCGGCGGCCGGGTCCACGACCGCGAGGGCTGCGACGGCGAGCAACGGCAGTACCGGCCGGGCGAAGGGCATGGCGCGTCCTCTCGTCGCCTGTCGTGTCGGGGTGGGCGCACTGGCGCGTACGCGGCCCAGGGATCCCTCGGGAGCGGCGGGCGTCGCGACCGGGGACCGCGCGTCACCCCTGGCGGGCAGCACCATATCGAAGGGGTGGCCGGCAGAACGCTTGCTAGGGTCGAGGGGTGGTGCCGCTCGCCAGACCGTCGACCCGTGGCCTGTCGCTTGTCGCGGCTCTGATGCTCCTGGTCGTCGCCGCGGTGCATGCACCGCGGGCGGAGGCGCACGCCGTGCCGGTGGCGTACTCGCCGGGCAAGAGCGCACTCGTCGCGGACGCCGGCGGCCTCGTGACCGTCCGGTTCAGCGAGCCTGTGACCCTCCTGAACCCGGACGACCTGCGCGTGGTCGACGAGGAGGGCGAGTCGCTGGCCACCGGCCCCGCGCGGGTGTCTCCGAACGATGCCCGCACCATCGAGGTCCCCGTCCGGGGGGACCTCGAGGACGGCACGTACACCGTCAGCTACCGCCCCATCAGCGCAGACGCGCACGTCGTCCCGGGCATCCACGTCTTCGGAGTCGGCCCCGGGCCGGTGGGAGAGCCGTACCTGGGGGGCGCCGTCGAGGAGGGTCCCTCGGAGACCAGCCCCTGGGCAGTCGGCGCACGCTTCCTGGAGCTCGTCCTCCTCGGCGGCCTCGCCGGCCTGGTTCTGTTCCGCCCGCTGGTGTGGGCGCCCGTCTGGCGTCGCAGGGCCGCGACGCAGGAGGACGTTCCTCTCCTGGGCTGGGGACGCGACGCCCTGTGGGGGGGCGTCGCCGCCCTCGCGATCGGCGCAATCGTCGCAGAGGCGTTCCTGCTCATCGTCTACACGGCGCAGGTCAACGGGACGGCTGTGTCTGACGCGCTCAGCGCATCGGCGATCGGCACGACCCTTAGCGGGACCGAGCTCGGCGGATTGTTGCAGCTACGCGCGGGCTTGCTCTTCGTCATCTTCCTCGCCGCGAGTGTCGTCGTGTTCCAGGAATTGGACCCCACGAGGGGCGAGGCCACTCTGCTGCGGGGGGTGCCGACCTGGTCGAGCTGGACTCTCGGAGCGGGTGCGGTCGTCGTCCTCGCCGTGGTGTCCGCGCAGGGTCACGCCAGCCAGGCCCCGGCGGCCGCGTTGCAGGTGGCCGCCGACGCCGTGCATCTCGCGGCCGTCGGGATCTGGGCGACCGGGCTCGCCCTCACGGTGTTGTGCCTGTGGCGGCTGCCGCGGCTCGGCGCCACCGGGGCCGCGCGCGCGACAGAGGTGCTCGCGCGGTTCAGCCGCGTGGCGACCCTGGCGATCCTTGCGGTCGCACTGACCGGCACCGTTCGCGCCTTCGGCGAGCTGTCGGCGCCGGCTCAGCTCTGGGGGACGGCCTACGGTCAGAGCCTGTTGCTGAAGCTGGCGCTGCTCCTGCCCATCGGCGCACTCGCCCTCCAGAACCGACGGGTCCTGCGGGCCCTTGAACGCATCGCCGGACGGAGCGCCGTGGGCCTGGCGCGAGTCCGTCGGACTGCGCTGGCCGAACTGGCGATCGGGCTCGTCGTGGTTGCCGTGGCCGCGGTGCTGGTCGCGCAGACGCCCGGGCGTGCGGTCGACCGGGGACCCGACGACCCGGCAGCCGCGACTCAGGTGGCGGCCTCCATCCCCCGATAGCGCCGTCGGCTGGGCAGACCGGGCTGCGTGACGCCCGCGCCCGAGGCGCGGCGAATCACGTCGCCCCCCTCGCACCGCGGGGCTGACCCGCTTGAGCGTCGTCGCCGCCCGACACGGGCGCGCGCGACACGGCGGTCACGGAAAGCAGTCGGGCCTCGAGGCTCGGGGAGATGAAGTGCGCAAGTCGTCGCAGCTCCTCATCGACCTGCGCGGGGGGCAGGCCCAGCGACCCGCGCAGGTGCTCCGCAAGCGCCCTACGGCGGGCCTCTAGCCGGGCGACGACGCTGCGACCGGCGTCCGTGAGGCGCACCCCACCCGACGACGGCTCCACGAGGCCGGCGGCGGCGAG
Source organism: Miltoncostaeaceae bacterium (assembly GCA_035553775.1). GTDB lineage: Bacteria > Actinomycetota > Thermoleophilia > Miltoncostaeales > Miltoncostaeaceae > DATMJR01. The sequence continues at coordinate 3,271 of DATMJR010000028.1, forward strand.
CCGCCGGAGCATCACGCTCGCCGACGCGGCCGAGACCTCGACCTTCTCCCCCACCCGGCACACGCGCGCGCACCCGCAGGCGCTCTCCAGCTCCGCCACCGCCAACAGGTACTGCTCCTGCGAGGGGGTCAGGACGGGCGTGCTCATGCGACCAGGAGCCCGGTGAGGTACATCACGAGCAGGCCGGCGAGGAGGCCCGAGGCCGTCAGGGGCGTGATGGTCCGCCGCTCCGGCCCCTCGCCCTCGCGGAGGGTCGGCAGCAGCTGGACACACACCTGCGCGATCGCGCCGACGCCGAAACCGAGCAGGAACGCGGCCACGGGCGCCGAGAAGGCGACGCCGCCGATCCAGGCGCCGACCACCGCCGGACCCCCCGCCACCAGCCCCAGGAGGATGAGGCGTCGGGCACCCGGCCGCTCGTGATGTACC
>DATMJR010000029.1:0-3961 GCA_035553775.1 Miltoncostaeaceae bacterium
AGACAGCACCAGCAGCGGGTCGACGCGCCCCCGCCAGGCGTCGCGCAGCTCGTCCATCAGCGCGACCGCGGCCCGGTTGACGCGGTCGAGCTCGCCGGGGCCGTACCCCACCTCGGCGCCCCACCGGGCGTTCGCGCGCCAGGTGGGCGTCTCGAGCACGAAGCCGGTGCCCGCGTCCTCGGCCACGCCCAGGTACTCCTCGTAGTAGGCGCGCAGCCGGTCGCGGCCCGCGGGGTCGTCGACCAGGGGGAAGGCGGCGAAGGCCGGCAGGTCGACGCCCTGGTGGAAGATCAGGACGGTCTCGAGGCCGCCGTCGGTGAGCAGCAGCGTGCCGTCGGCGGGCAGGGGGGTGCGGGTCGTCATGCGCGCGAGTATCCGGTCGCCCGGGCACGGGATGCAATGGGGTGCGCCCGCACGGGCGCCGGGGGGCGGTACCGTGGGTGCATGACGACGACCGAGATCACCCCGGGACCCAACGCCGAGGGCGTGCGCTGGGACCTCTCCCCCCTCGTGCCCGACGCGGAGGCCGCGCGGGCCCGGCTCGCCGAGGGCCTCGAGCGGGCGCGCGCGTTCGAGGCGCGTTACCGCGGCCGCCTCGCCTCCATGGACGCGGCCGAGTTGGCCGCGGCGCTCGCCGAGCTGGCCGCGCTCGACAACCTGCTGTCGCGTGTCGGCTCCTACGCCCACCTGCGCGAGTCCGTGGACGTCTCCGACCAGGAGAACCGCGACCTCACCAACGCGGTCGACCGCGGCATGGTGGAGGCCGGCAACGCACTGCGGTTCTTCGAGCTCGAGTGGCTGGAGCTGCCGGAGGAGCGTGCCCGCGCGCTCGCCGACGACCCGGCCGTCGCCGCCGACCGCCACCACCTGCTGGCGATGCGGCGGTTCGCGCCCTACACGCTGTCGGAGCCCGAGGAGCGGATGCTCGCCGAGCGCGACCCGGCGGCCGCCTCGGCCTGGCAGACGCTGTTCTCGCGGATCGTGTCCACGCTGGAGGTGCCCTTCGACGCGGGCGCCGGAGAGCAGCCCCACACGGTCGACCGGCTGCTGGCGTACGTGCGCGACCCCGACCGCCAGCTGCGACGGCGCGCCCTGGAGGCCCTCTACACCGGCCTGGAGCCGCACACCGACACGCTGGCGCACTGCTACGACACGCTGGTCGGCGACCGGCTCTCCATGGACCGCCTGCGCGGGCACGACGACCCGATGGACCGCACCCACCTGCGCAACGAGCTCGACGGCGTCGTCGTCGAGCGGATGATGGAGACGGTCGAGCGCAACTACGGCCTGGCCCAGAGGTGGTTCCGGGCCAAGGCGCGGTTGCTGGGCCTCGACCGGCTGGAGCTGTGGGACCAGTACGCCCCGATCGGCGCGGGCCGGGCGGTGTCCTACGGCGAGGCCGTGGACCTCATCGAGACCTCGTTCGCCCGCTTCTCGCCGGACGTGCGCGACATCGCCCACGGCTTCTTCCGCGAGCGCCGGGTGGACGCCGAGCCGCGCACGGGCAAGCGCGGCGGCGCCTTCTGCGCCTCGGTGGCCCAGGACGCGTCGCCGTACGTGCTCATGAACTACACGGACCAGATGAACGACGTCATGACGCTGGCGCACGAGCTCGGCCACGGCATGCACTTCACGATGTCCAACCGGCGCCAGACGGCGCTGTCGGCCCACACCGGCCTCGCGCTTGCCGAGGTGCCCTCCACGTTCGCCGAGCTGGTGACCTTCGATCACCTGCTGGCCACCGAGGAGGACGCGCAGACCCGGCGGGCCCTGCTGGTGGAGCGGGTGGAGGGCTCGTTCGCCACGGTCTTCCGCCAGACCGTGCTGGCCCGCTACGAGCAGCGCGCGTACCGGCTGCGCCACGAGGGCCAGACGCTCACCGCCGACCGGCTCTCGGACGTCTGGTGGAGCGCCAACGAGGCCTACTACGGCGACTCGGTCCGGCTACCGGAGGGCTACCGTTTCGGCTGGTCCTACATCCCCCACTTCATCTCGACGCGCTTCTACACGTACGCGTACGTGTTCGCGCACCTGGTGACGCTGGCGCTGTACGCGCGGTACCGCGCCGAGGGCGACACGTTCGGGCCCCGCTACCTGGACTTCCTGGGCGCCGGCGGCTCGGGCGCCCCCGCCGATCTGCTGCGGCCGCTCGGCGTGGACCTCGACGACCCGCAGGTGTGGGAGCCGGGCATCGCGGAGATGACCCGGATGGTGGAGCAGGCCGAGGCGGAGTAGGCCGCCTGACGACGAGGGGCCCGGCGTCGGCCGGGCCCCTCGTGTGTCGTCCCTCGCTGGCACGTCCTGCGTTGGGCCGCGGTGGAGGATCGGCCGCGGCACAACCGTCCGCGGTGAAGGATCGGCCGCGGCACAACCGTCCGCGGTGGAGGATCGGCCGCGGCACAACCGTCCGCGGCCGAGGTCTCACTTCTTGCCGGCCTTCTTCTTGGAGGCCTTCAGCGGGTTGAGCGCCTTCTGCACCTGCTCCGGCAGCTCGGTCATGTGGTAGATCGGCCGGCCGCACTCGCCGCCGTTGCGCGTGGGCCGCGCCTGGCAGGTGGCCGGGGGCTCGCTCCACAGCACCGTGGTGCGGTGGCCCCGCTCGCAGAGGTACACGCGCGCCTGCTGCGCGCCCTTCGGCGCCGGCGCCACCAGGCCGACGGACTCGTCGACCGCCAGCTCCTCGGCGGCGACCTCGGGGGCTTCGGCCTCGGTCTCGGCCGCCGGCGCGTCCGCCTCCGCCACGGGGGCGTCGGCCACGGCGGTCTCCTCGGCCACGCTGCTCTCGATCTCGCTCATGTGACTCCCCTCCACGGATGACCGATGGAGGATAGCGGGGCGGTCGCGGCGGGGCGACCCGCGCGGCCGCTACCCTCGGGCGCCGTGAGCGCCCTCCCCGACGGCTTCGACGTGGTCACCGAGCGCCTTCGCGTGGCGGGACTCGAGATCGACGTCGCCCGGCCCCGCTCCGCCGAGGACCTCATCGACGAGGACGAGTACGCCCGCGACGAGCGGCTGCCCTACTGGGCCGAGGTGTGGCCCTCGGGCCGGGTGCTGGCCGAGTGGCTGGCGGGCCAGGACGTCGCCGGCCGGCGCGTGGTGGAGCTCGGCGCCGGGCTCGCCCTGCCCTCGCTGGTCGCGCTGGGCGGCGGGGCGCGCGTGCTCGCCACCGATTGGTACGGGGAGGCCCTCGCCTTCGCCCGCGCCAACGCCCTGCGGGCCGGGCTGGGAGCGCTGCCGACGCTCGAGGTGGACTGGGGCGCGCCGCCGCCGGAGCTCACCGAGGCCGGACCCTTCGACCTCGTCCTGGGCGCCGACGTGCTCTACGAGAACCGGCACGCCGCGCAGCTGGCGCCGCTGGTCGCCGCCCTCGTCGCGCCCGGCGGCCGGGTGGTGATCGCCGACCCGCGCCGTCCCGCCGCGGACGGGTTCCTCGCCGAGCTGCGCGAGAGCGGGTGGCGCCACCGCCGCGAGGAGGTCCGGTACCCGGGCCGCCCCGACGAGCAGGGCGCCGTGGTGTACCTGCACCACCTCGCGCGTCGCTGACGGCGGGCGCACCCCATTGCCGCGCCGCGGCGGCCCGGATACGGATGGACGCAGCCGACCCGGGGGGCCGATGGCGGCGGACGTGATCGTGGTGGGCGGCGGCCACGCCGGGCTCGCCGCAGCGCGGGTCCTCGCCGGGGCCGGGGCCGCCGTGTTGCTGCTGGAGGCGCGCGACCGCGTGGGGGGCCGCACGGTGACGGTGCGCGACGCCCGCGGCGACCCCGTCGACATGGGCGGGCAGGCCGTCAATGCGGACATGACGCGCGTGCGCGCCCTGGCCGACCGGCACGGAATCGACATCGTCCCCCTCCCCCAGGGGCCGCTGCGCGCCTGGGTGCCCGGCCGGGACGCCGCCGAGGGCGCGCAGCGGCCCCTGGGGGAGGGGGACGATGTCGATTCCGTGCCGGTCGGCCAGGGC
>DATMJR010000030.1:0-3656 GCA_035553775.1 Miltoncostaeaceae bacterium
TCCCCCGCCTACATGTCACACCTGCCCTTCTTCCGCCACCTCGGCCCCGGGGGCGCCGCGGCTCTGCTGGAGGGCGGCGAGACGCGCCAGGTCGCGCCCGGCGCGGTGATCCTGGAGGAGGGCGAGATTCCGGAGCGGTGCTACGTGATCCTGAACGGCGCGGTCGAGGACGTGCTGCGCCGCGGGCCGCGCGCCATCCGCGTGCGATTCGCCGGCCCCGGCCGCGCCGTCGCCTACCTCGGACTGCTCGACGGCGGTGCCGCCAGCGCGACCTCCGTCGCACGCGAGCGCACGCGGGCGCTCGTGATCCCGGCGGAGCACGTCCGCGCGCGGTTGCGGGGCGACGGCGACGTCGCGCGCGCGTTCACGGCGGCCGTCGAGCACGACCTCATGCACGCCCTGCGCAGCACCGCATCGCCCAAGCAGCACCTGGCGGCGGGGGGTGCGCCATGACCGGCGCCGCGTCCGCCGTGGCGGCGAGCCCGCTGTTCGCGGGTCTCGACGAGGGCGCGCGCGCCGAGGTGGCCGCCATGCTGCGGCCGTTCCGGCTCGCCCCCGCCGACGTCGCCTTCCGCCAGGGCACGCCCGCGGACCGCCTCCGGCTCGTGACGTCCGGCCGGCTCGCTCTGCACCTCCGGCGCGACGGCGACGTCGTACCGCTCGGCACCGCGCAGGCCGGCGAGGTGCTGGGGGAGGTGGCGCTCGCCGGCCCGGCCCTGCACCACGCCACCGCGACCGCCCTCGAGCCCGTGACCGGCTTCGAGCTGGACACGGGGGACCTGCGCGTCCGGCTGCGGCTCGACCCGTCCCTCGGGCACGCGGTGCTCGACGCGCTCGCGCGGGACCTGTGCGGGCGCGTCCGGGCGGGTATCGGCCCCGTGAGCGCCGCGCCCGCGGTCCCGCAGGCCCCGCCGGGGCGTCGGCCCCCGGCCGAGCGCCGGGAGGTCCTGCGGCACTGCGCCTTCTTCGAGGGGTTCGAGGAGGACGATCTGGCGGCCGTCCTGGCCGGCATGACGGAGCGCCCGCTGGAGGCGGGTGAGGCCGTGTTCGCCGCCGGCGCGGCGGGCGACGCGCTCTACGTCGTCGCCGCGGGCACGATCGAGGTGTCCGTCACCCGTGAGGCGCGACGGACACGCCTGGCCGTCCTGGGCCCCGGCAAGGTCTTCGGCGAGATCGCGCTCGTCGACGGCGGCCCGCGCTCGGCGACGTGTGCCGCCGTGGGCGAGGCCGTGGTGCTGCGGCTCGGCGCGGACACGTTCGCCGCGCTCGCGCGGGCGCACTCGCCCGTCGCGCTGCGCATCCTGGAGGCGCTCGTCGTCAACCTCGACGCCGCGGAGCGGCGCCTGCACCGCGCCCGCCCCGCGGCCGGCCCGGGACCGGTGGGCGGAGTCGCCGGCATCGCCGACGACAGCGCCGAGCTGCTCGACCCGGTCGCCCGCCTCGCGCCGTCGGACGCGCAGCGCGAGGCGCTGATCGACCTGGTCGCACGGTCGGTGATCGGCGACGACCTCGTCCTCGACGGGCCCTTCGGGCCGAAGCGGATCGTGTACGCCGATTACACCGCCTCCGGCAGGTCGCTCACCTTCATCGAGGACTTCATCCGCGACGAGGTCCTGCCGCTGTACGCGAACACGCACACCGAGTCCTCCGCGACGGGGCTGCAGACGATGCGGCTGCGCGAGGACGCCCGGCGCATCGTGCACGAGGCGGTCGGCGGCTCCGAGGACGACGTCGTCCTCTTCTGCGGCTCGGGAGCCACCGGCGCGATCGACAAGATGGTGCGCGCGCTCGGCCTGCGCATCCCCGACCGGCTCGAGCACCGGTACCGGCTCTCGGAGGCGATCCCCCCCGAGGAGCGGCCCGTGGTGTTCATCGGAGCGTACGAGCACCACTCGAACATCCTGATGTGGCGCGAGTCCGTCGCCGAGGTGCGCGTGATCCGGGAGGACGCCGACGGACGACTCGACCTCGGCCACCTCCGGGAGGAGCTCGAGGCCCACGCGGGGCGGCCGCTCAAGATCGGCAGCTTCTCGGCCGCCTCCAACGTCACCGGCATCATCACGGACGCCGACGCGATCGCCGCGCTGCTGCACCGTCATGGCGCGCTGTCGTTCTGGGACTACGCCGCCGCGGGTCCCTACCTCGACATCCGGATGAACCCGGAGCCCCAAGGTCCCGACGGGCACCTGGCCTACAAGGACGCCGTCTTCCTCTCGCCGCACAAGTTCATCGGCGGTCCCGGGACCCCGGGGGTGCTGGTGGCCAAGCGGAGGCTGTTCGGGCAGGACGTTCCCACCGTGCCCGGGGGCGGGACGGTCTCCTTCGTGACCAAGGACGTGCAGCGGTACTTCGACCACCTCGAGGAGCGCGAGGAGGCGGGCACCCCCGCCATCGTGGAGTCGATCCGGTGCGGCCTGGTCTTCCAGCTCAAGTCCGCGGTCGGCGCCGACCTGATCCATGCGCGCGAGGCCGCGCACGTGCGGCGGGCGATCGCGTCGTGGTCGCAGAACCCCGACATCGACATCCTGGGGAGCACCACGCTCCCCCGCCTGTCCATCGTCTCGGTCGGGATCCGCCACGCGCGCGGGCTGCTGCATCACCACTTCGTGGTGTCGGTCCTCAACGACCTGTTCGGCATCCAGGCGCGCGGCGGCTGCTTCTGCGCGGGCCCCTACCTGCAGACGCTGAGCGGCATCGACGACGCCGACGTCTCCGTGATGGAGGGCGAGGTCCTCCACGGCCACGGAGGGGCGAAGCGCGGTTGGTTCCGGGTGAACTTCAACTACTTCATGAGCCCGGCCGCCGTCGACTACGTCATCGAGGCCGTGCACCTGCTTGCCCGCGACGGCCACGCCCTCCTTCCGCTCTACCGCTTCGACCCCTTCACGGGGCTCTGGCATCACCGCGACGGCCGCCGCCGGCCCCGAACGAGCCTGTTCGACATCTCCTACGCCGGTGGCGCCATGGAGTTCACCGGACGCGGGGCCCGCGCGCCGGAGGACGTGCTCGCCGACCAGCTCGCGGAGGCGCGGCGCCTGGTCGCATCCCTTCCCGCGCAGCTGGCGCAGGGGACCGTCGTCGAGGACCCGGTGCTGCCGCCCTCCTACGAGGGCATGCGGTGGTTCCCCCTGCCCGGCGAGGCCCAGCGGGAGGTGGTTGGCACCGCTGCGTGGCGCGAGGGCGACGGCGGCGCGGCCACCGCCGGGACGGGCCGGTCCGGCCCGTCCCGGGAATAGGACGACGGGGGGGACGTGCTGCTGTTCGCCGTGATCGCCGTACTGGTGGCGGGCGCGCTCGCGCTGCTCGTGGTGGCCGCGCGCCGCGCGAAGGCCCGGCGCCTGGCGCTGGCGCCCGAGGAGCGCTGGTTGCGGTTGCTCACGCAGGGGCACCCGCCCCTGCGCATGGCGCAGATGATGATGCGCTGGCTCCCGTCCCCGCCCCGGTGCAAGCTCTGCTTCAACCCCTTCGGCGGGGTCCCCGGCCGGATGATGCGGCTGGCGGGCTTCCGCCCCTCGCGGAAGAACCCGAACTTCTGCAGCCGCTGCTGCGACATGCTCCCGCCCGGGGGTGCCGAGGTCCACGTCGGTGTCCTGTTCGCGGACGTCCGCGGGTCGACGACGCTCGCCGAGGGGACGTCCGCGAACAGGACACCGACG
>DATMJR010000031.1:0-2796 GCA_035553775.1 Miltoncostaeaceae bacterium
GACCGGGTTCCCGTAGTACATGACGTCCAGCAGCGCCGGCCGCGCCTGGATGCCGGGCAGCGTCTCGAAGGTGTAGAAGATCGGCGTCAGGAAGAACCAGGGCATCGACACCGCCGCCAGGATGTGCTCCACGTCGCGGAAGTAGACGTTGAGCGCGGCCAGCAGCAGCCCGAACCCGAGCGTCAGCACGGCGATCAGGGCGACGAACACCGGCAGCACCACCAGCGGCGCGTACGACCGGGTCGAGATCACCAGGCACAGCGGGAGCGCCACGGCGAACATCGCGCCCGCCGTGACGGCGTTCGCGCTGATCGCCGCGGCGGGCAGGATCTCCCGGGGGAAGCGCACCTTCTTGACCAGGTTCCCGTTCGCCACCAGCGAGCTCGCCGCCAGCTGGGCGCCGCCCAGGAAGAAGGTCCACACCGCCAGCCCCGTGAACAGGAACAGCGGATAGTGCGGGATGTTCACGACCCGCCACATGTAGTGGAAGACCAGCGAGTAGGTCAGCACCACGACCAGCGGGTTCAGCAGCGTCCAGGCGAGGCCCAGCAGGGACCCCTTGTAGCGCTGCCGCACCTCGCGGCGCACCAGGTTGCGGAAGAGCGGGGCGAAGCGGGCGTACTCGGCGGTCGTGGCCATCACGGCATCCTACGGCCGCGCCGCCCGCGGCCCGAGCCACCCCGTCCGGAGGCTGGTACCGTCCTGCCCCTGTGATGGAGGACCGGACCGAGACGGCGGGGCCGGACGCGGCCGCCGGGCCCGGCCCCGGCGCCCTGCTCAACGTCGACGCGCTGGTGGAGACCCTGCGCGCGCGCGCAGCCGCGCTGCGCGCCGAGGGCGCCTACGGCGAGGACGTGGGCCGCGGTCCGATACCGGTCACGCGTCCCGCGCCGGCCCACGTCCGGTTCCGGCCGGAACTGGGCTACAGCAGCAAGCCGGTGGTCGGCCGCCCGATCACGGCGGCGAAGCAGGTGGCCCTGCGCGCGCTCATCCACGTCTTCGAGGATCTCGCCCGGCAGACCGATGCGGCGGTGGCCCGCACCTGGAGCCACGCCGACGAGGTCGGCGGGGCCCTCGCCGCGCGGCTCGAGGAGGTGCTCGCCGCCGAGATCGCCGCCCGGGAGACCGCGCAGCGCGACATCCGCACGCTCTCGCTGCGCCTCGACGCGTTCGAGCGGAGGGTCGACGAGATGCAGCTGGCCCCGCGCCTGGCGCGCCTGGAGCGCGACCGGCGCGCCGCCCCGGCCGCCCCCGCGTCCGGCGCACCGCCGGTGGGGTCGCCCGCGCGCGGCCCGGCGGCGTCCGCGCCGGCGCCCGCACCAGGCGGGGCGCTGCCCGGCATGGACTACGAGACCTTCGAGGGCCGCTACCGCCCCGCGGACGCGGTGCGGGTGCATCAGCGGGGCTACCTGGACGTGCTCGGCGACCGGCGCCGGGTGGTGGACGTCGGCTGCGGCCGCGGGGAACTGGTGGACATCCTGCGCGGGGAGGGCGTGGACGCCTACGGCATCGAGCGGGAGCCCGACTTCGTCCGGCTCTGCGCCGAGCGGGGCCTGCCCGTCCAGGAGGGCGACGGCATCGCCCACGTCGAGCGCCTGGCACCCGGGGAGGTGGACGGGGTCGTCGCCTCCCACGTGGTGGAGCACCTGGCCCCGGCGGAGGTGCTGCGCCTGGTCGAGGGGGCGTGGAGGGCGCTGCCCGAGGGTGGCGTGCTGGTGTTGGAGACCCCCAACCCGGAGTCCCTGGTGGCGGGGTCGGTCAACTTCCACCGCGACCTGACGCACCGCCGGCCGATCCATCCGGACACCCTGGCGTTCCTCTGCGAGACCGCCGGCTTCGCCCACGTCGCCGTCCGCCGGCTGTCGCCGGTGCCGGACGCCGAACGGCTGCCCCTGCCGCCCCCCGACGCGCCCGGGGCCGCACACCTGCGCCCGGTCGTCGAACGGCTCAACGACCTCGTCTACGGCTTCCAGGACTACGCCGTGGTCGCCCGGCGCTAGCCGTGCGGCTCCTGTGGGTCGTGCCGCGCTTCGGCCCCCGCGTGGTGGGCGGGGCGGAGACGCTCGTCCGGGCGCTCGCGCTGCGCGCCGTGCCCGGGGACTGGACCGCCGAGGTGGCGACCACATGCGCCGAGGACCACGCGACCTGGGCGAACACGCTGCCCGCGGGGACCCACCGCGACGGCGGGGTGGTGGTCCACCGGTTCCCGGTGGGCCCGCGCGACGAGGCCCGGTTCGCCCGGGCGCACGCCGCGGTCATGGCCGGCACCGCGGACTACCTCGACCAGGTCGAGTGGCTCGCCCAGAGCGTGCGCTGTCCCGGGATGGAGCGCTTCCTCGAGGACGCCGCCGCGCGCGTCGACCTGATCGTGCTCAGCCCGTACCTCTTCGGGACCACGTTCTGGGGAGCGGCCGTCGCCCCGGATCGCGCCGCGCTGGTGCCCTGCGTGCACGACGAGCCGTACGCGCGCACCGCGCCCGTCCGCGCGAACCCGCGCAATGCGGCGGACCAGCCGCTCCTCCCCGGGCGCGTTGAACAGGCAGCCCCGCACGCCCTCCAGCATCGCGCGGACGGGCGCGGTGCGCGCGTACGGCTCGTCGTGCACGCACGGCACCAGCGCGGCGCACTCCGGGGCGACGGCCGCACCCCAGAAGGTGGTCCCGAAGAGGTACGGGCTCAGCACGATCAGGTCGACCCGCGCGGCGGCCTCCTCGAGGAAGCGCTCCATGCCGGGGCAGCGCACGCTCTGGGCGAGCCACTCGACCTGGTCGAGGTAGTCCGCGGTGCCCGCCATGA
>DATMJR010000032.1:0-5697 GCA_035553775.1 Miltoncostaeaceae bacterium
CCCCCCGGGGGGCGCCGGCCCGACCCCGCCGCCGGCCCGGGCGCGCGCTCCACGACCCCTCGTCACAAGGACGACACGCACATGCAGGAAGCCGCGAAGATCTGGATGAACGGCTCGCTCGTCGACTGGGCGTCCGCGCGCGTGCACGTGCTCTCGCACGGCCTCCACTACGGCTCGTCCGTGTTCGAGGGCATCCGCGCCTACGCCGCCGACGAGGGCACGGCCGTCTTCCGGCTCGACGCGCACCTGCAGCGGCTGAACCGGTCGGCGCAGACGTACTACATGCCGGTGCCGTACACCCAGGACGAGCTCCGCGAGGCGGTGCACCAGGTCATCGCGGTCAACGGGCTCCGGGAGTGCTACATCCGCCCGATCGTGTTCCGCGGCTACGGCACGATGGGCCTCTTCCCGCTGGACGCCCCCGTGGACGTCGCGATCGCCGCATGGGAGTGGGGGGCGTACCTCGGCGAGGAGGGCCTCACCCAGGGGATCCGCGCAAAGGTGTCGTCCTGGCGGCGCATCGGCAGCACCACCATCCCGGCGACGGCCAAGGCGGGCGGCCAGTACCTCAACTCGATCCTGGCCAAGATCGAGACCCACAAGGCCGGCTACCAGGAGGCCATCCTCCTCAACGAGGCCGGGTACGTGGCCGACGGCTCCGGCGAGAACATCTTCGTGGTCCGCGACGGCACGCTCATCACGCCGCCCGTGCAGGCCTCCATCCTCGAGGGCATCACCCGCCAGTGCATCCTGCGCCTGGCGGCCGAGGAGGGCGTGCCGGTGGTGGAGCGCGAGGTCGCCCGCGCCGAGCTCTACATCGCCGACGAGGTGTTCGTCACCGGCACCGCCGCCGAGGTCTGCCCGATCGTCGAGATCGACGACCACCGCCTGGGGGAGCCGGGCCCCGTGACCCGCCTGCTGCAGGACCGCTTCTTCGCCGCGACGCTGGGCCGGCACCCGCGCTCGGCCGAATGGCTCGACTACGTGGCGATGCCCGTCGCCTCCACCGACCCCCGCCCCTGACCGCGACCACCCCGGGGACCGCAATGGACCGCATCCTGCTCTACGACACCACGCTGCGGGACGGCCTGCAGCGCGAGGGGATGAGCCTCTCCGTCGAGGAGCAGCTCGCCATCGCCCGGCAGATCGCGGCCATCGGCATGCACTACATCGAGGCGGGGTTCCCCATGTCGAACCCCAAGCACTCGGAGATGTTCGACGCCCTCGAGGACGAGGACCTGGGCGACGCCCGCGTGGCGGCGTTCGGCATGACGCGGCGCAAGGGCGTGCGGGCGCACGAGGACGTCGCCCTCAACGGCCTGGCCGACTGCTTCGCCCCGGTGATCACCATCGTGGGCAAGACCTGGGACCTCCACATCGAGAAGGTCATCCGGGTCGACCGCGACGAGAACCTGCGGATGATCTCCGAGTCGGTCGAGTTCCTGGTGCGCCAGGGCAAGGAGGTCGTGTACGACGCCGAGCACTTCTTCGACGCCTACGCGGCGCACCCGGACTACGCGATCGCCTGCCTACGCGCCGCGCACGAGGCGGGTGCCCACTGGGTGACGCTCTGCGACACCAACGGCGCGACGCTGCCGCACGCCGTGGCGGCCGCCACCCGGCACGTCCGCGGGGACCTGCCCGGCGCCGCCCTCGGCATCCACACCCACAACGACGCCGAGTGCGGCGTCGCCAACTCCCTGGCGGCGGTCGCCGAGGGCGCCCGCATGGTGCAGGGCACGGTCAACGGCTACGGCGAGCGCTGCGGCAACGCGAACCTGGTCTCGATCATCCCCTCGCTGACCCTCAAGATGGGGTACGAGACCCTGCCCAGGGAGCGCCTCGCCGACCTCACGGCCCTCAGCCACTTCGTGGCGGAGACGGCCAACCTGCGCCCGGACGACTGGGCGCCCTACGTCGGCCGCAACGCCTTCGCCCACAAGGGCGGCATGCACGTGGCCGGGATGCTCGCCGACGAGCGCACCTTCGAGCACATCGACCCGGCCGCGGTCGGCAACCGGCGGCACGTCCTGGTCTCGGAGCTCTCGGGGCGCGGGACCATCATCGCCAAGGCGCGCGAGCTGGGCCTGTCGATCGAGGACGGCCCCGAGGTCCCGCGGATCCTGGCGCGCCTCAAGGAGATGGAGCACCGCGGCTACCACTTCGAGGTCGCCGACGCCTCGTTCGAGCTGCTCATCGAGCGCGAGCTCGGCATGTTCGAGCCGCTGTTCGCGCTCGAGAGCTTCCGGGTGGTCACCGAGAAGCGCGCCGACGGCCACGTCGAGACCGAGGCCACCGTCAAGCTCCACCACAACGGCGAGCGCATCGTGGCGATGGGCGAGGGCAACGGCCCGGTCAACGCGCTCGACCGCGCGCTGCGCACGGCGCTCGAGCCGCGCATCCCCGAGCTCGCCGAGATCGCGCTGGTCAACTTCAAGGTGCGCATCCTCGACGAGGGCAAGGGCACGGGGGCCACCACGCGCGTCCTGCTCGACTCCGGCGACGGGGTCGACACCTGGGGCGCCATCGGCGTCAGCGACAACGTCATCGCGGCCTCCTGGGAGGCCCTCTGCGACAGCCTCGCCTACGGGGTGCGCCGGGCGGCGCGGGCGTCGGCGGGAACCGGCCGGTGAGCGGCGACGCGGCCGGCCGGCCGCGCATCCCGCTCGCCAAGCCCGTCATCGGCGACCGCGAGCGCGAGCTCGTGGACGAGGTCCTGCGCTCGGGGCAGATCTCGCTGGGGCCGATGGTGACCCGCTTCGAGCACGCCTGGGCCGAGCGCATCGGCGTGCGGCACGCGATCGCGTGCTCCAGCGGCACCGCCGGGCTGCACATGTGCCTGCACGCCGCGGGCGTCGGACCCGGCGACGAGGTGATCACCTCGTCCTTCTCGTTCGTGGCCTCCGCCAACGCGGCCCTGTTCACCGGCGCCGACGTGGTGTTCGCGGAGGTCGACCCGGAGACGTTCAACATGGACCCGGCCGCCGTGGAGGCCGCGATCACGCCGCGCACACGGGCGATCGTGATCGTGGACATCTTCGGCTACCCGGCCGAGATCCCGGCGCTGCGCGCGGTCGCGGAGCGCCACGGGCTGGCCGTGGTGGAGGACGCCTGCCAGTCGATAGACGGGGACTACGACGGGCGCAAGCTCGGCACCTGGGGCCACCCGGCCGTCTACGGCTTCTACGCCAACAAGCAGCTCACCACCGCCGAGGGCGGTGTCATCCTCACCGACGACGACGACCTGGCCCTGCTCCTCAAGAGCCTGTCCAACCAGGGCCGCTCGGACGACGGCGCCTGGCTCGTGCACTCGCGGCTCGGCTTCAACTACCGGCTGTCGGACGTGCACTGCGCGATCGGCGTCGCCCAGCTCGAGCGGCTCGACGACATGCTCGCGGGCCGCGCGCGGGTGGCGGGCTGGTACCAGAGCCGGGTGCGCGACATCCCCGGGGTCCATCCGATGTACGAGGGGCCGCAGGGGAGGTCGTGGTTCGTCTACGCGCCGCGCCTCGCGGAGGGGATCGACCGCGACCGCGTCATCACCGAGCTCGACGCGCGCGGGGTCTCGGCGAAGCCGTACCTGCCCTGCATCCACCTGCAGCCCTTCTACCGGGAGCGGTTCGGCCACCGCGAGGGCGAGTTGCCGGTCACGGAGGCGATCAGCGCGTCCACCATCGCGCTGCCGTTCTTCCCCGAGATGACCGAGGCCCAGGTGGACGAGGTGTGCACGGCGCTGGCGGACGTGCTCGCCGGCCACCGGGCGGCCGCCGCCCGGTGAGCGGCGGCGGGCGGCTCTGGGGCGGCCGGTTCGCCGGCGGCCCGGCCGAGGCCTTCGCCCGGCTGAACGACTCGCTCCCCGTGGACCGGCGCATGTGGGCCGAGGACGTCGCCGGCTCGCTCGCCCACGCCGAGATGCTCGTCGCACAGGGGATCCTGCCCGGCGAGGACGGGGACGCCATCCGCGCGGGGCTGCAGGCCGTCCACGCCGAACTCGCGTCGGGCGAGTTTGCCTTCACCGACTCCGACGAGGACATCCACACGGCCGTGGAGCGCCGCCTCACCGAGCTGGTGGGCGACCCCGGGCGCCGTCTGCACACGGCCCGCAGCCGCAACGACCAGGTGGCGACGGACGTCCTGGTGCACCTGCGCGGCACCGCACAGGGGCAGCGCGACGCACTGTGCGCGCTGGCCGGGGCCCTGCTCGATCAGGCGGAGCGCCACGTCGACACCCTGCTGCCCGGCTACACGCACCTGCAGCGGGCTCAGCCCGTGCGCCTCGCGCACCACCTGCTCGCCTACGTCTGGATGCTGCTGCGCGACCTGCGCCGGCTCGACGCCGTGCTCGCGGAGTCGCTGGCCGAGTCGCCGCTCGGATCGGGGGCCCTTGCCGGCGTCGGGTTCCCCGTCGACCGGGCCGCCACCGCCCGGGCCCTCGGGTTCGCCCGCCCCGCGCCCAACAGCCTGGATGCCGTCGCCAGCCGCGACGCGCTCGCCGACTACCTGCACTTCGCCGCGACCCTGGGCGTGCACCTGTCCCGGCTCGGCGAGGAGCTGGTGGTCTGGGCCAGCGAGGAGTGGGCGTTCGTGGAGCTCTCCGACGCCTTCACCTCGGGCTCGTCGATGCTGCCGCAGAAGAAGAACCCGGACGCCGCCGAGCTCGCGCGGGGCAAGGCGGCGCGGCTGGTCGCGGACTACGCGGGCCTGCAGTCGCTGCTCGCCAAGCTGCCGCTGGCCTACAACAAGGACCTGCAGGAGGACAAGCACTTCCTGTTCGACGCGGCGGACACCCTCGACCTGCTGCTGCCCGCGATGACCGGGATGCTCGCCGGCGCCCGCTTCCGCGACGACCGCATGCGGGCGGCCGCCGAGGGCGGCTTCCTCGCCGCGACCGATCTGGCCGACCACCTGGTCCGCCTCGGATGGCCCTTCCGCCGGGCCCACGAGGCGGTGGGGCGGCTGGTGCGGGCGTGCGCCGAGCGCGGCGCGGGGCTGGATGCGGCCACCCCGGACGAGGTGCGGGCCGCCGGCCTCGGCGAGGTGGACCTGCCGTCCCTGACGGCGGAGGCCAGCGTCGAGAACAAGGCCAGCGAGGGCGGCACCGCGCGCGCGCGGGTGCAGGAGCAGCTCACCCGTGCCCGGGAGGCGCTGGCGGCGGCGGCGGCGCGGGCGTGACCCTCCTCACCGCGGAGTTCTTCGCCCGGGGAGCGGGGGAGGTCGCCCCCGCCCTCGTCGGCTGCACCCTCCTCGTGGACGGCGCAGGCGGCGAGATCGTCGAGGTGGAGCGCTACGAGCAGTGGGACGCCGCCTCGCACAGCCACCGCGGCCCCACCCCGCGCGCCGCGGTGATGTTCGGCCCTCCCGGGCGCCTCTACGTCTACCGTTCGTACGGTCTGCACTGGTGCGCCAACGTCGTGTGCGGTCCCGAGGGCGTCGGCAGTGCCGTGCTGCTGCGGGCCCTCCGCCCCACCCATGGCCTGGAGGACATCCGCGCCCGCCGCGCGGCGGGCGGCGCGGCGCGGCCGCTTCCCGACCGGCTGCTCTGCGCCGGGCCTGGGCGCCTGTGCCAGGCGCTCGGCATCGACGCGCGGCTCAACGGCCTGCCCGCGGTGCCCGGGGCGGGGTCACCCCCGGTGGCGGAGCTGCACGCACCGCCGGCGCCGGTGGAGGTCGTCGCCGACCGGCGCATCGGCATCACCC
>DATMJR010000033.1:0-4712 GCA_035553775.1 Miltoncostaeaceae bacterium
GTACCACCTGATGGTCCCGGCGGGCGGCGGGCGGCGCGGGGTCCGGTTCAGGCGGGCCCGGCGAAGGCCAGATCGGCGCGGACGGTCGCGCGGGAGCCGGTGACGAGCCACAGCACCCGGCCGGGCCTCCGGAGCACGAAGCCCAGGGCCATGCGGCCCGCCGGGACCATCAGGTGGTACCGCACGCCGAGCAGACCGCGCCGGTCGGGCACGGTCACCAGCCGCCGGCCGTAGATGCGGCGCAACTGCGCGGCCGTCATCCCCACCCGGGCGCCCGACGGCGTGCGCCACCGCCGGTCGGACACGAGGAACTTCACGGACGCGCCGCCGCGCGCCCGGGTGAACGTCACCTCGAGCCCGCGCGGCCAGGTGGCCACGGGGACGTCGCGCGGTGCGACCTCCGGGGGTCCCCACGCCCGCACCAGCGTGCCGAAGGACGCCCCGATCGCGCGCTCCGGCCCGTCGGGCGGATGGACGTCGCCCGCGCCGATGACCCAGGGCGTCGCCAGGGCCGCGGCCGGCGCGCCCAGCAGCGCGACCGCCGCCGTCAGCGCGACCGGGAGACGTCGGCGGGACGGATGGGTTCGGGAGCGGGCGCGGGCCATGCCCGAGCCTATTCCGGCTCGGCACGTCCGCGCACGCGGCGGACGGCCGCGGCGCGCCGGTGACGGCTCCGCGCCGGCCTCGTGCCCGGAGAGGCACCACCGAGCGGTGCCCGGGCCGGCAGCGACGGCGTCCGCCGCGTGAGGGCCGGCGGCCCGGAGCCGCCCCCAACCCGCGCGGGCGCGGCCACCACCGCCGCCGGCGGTGGGGGGCCGGGCCGGCACCACCGTCCGGCCCCAGGGTCCGCGGCCGGCACCACCGTCCGGCCGCGGAAGGAACGCGGCCGGCACCTCCGTCCGGCTTCAGGGTCCGTG
Organism: Miltoncostaeaceae bacterium; assembly: GCA_035553775.1. Classification (GTDB taxonomy): domain Bacteria; phylum Actinomycetota; class Thermoleophilia; order Miltoncostaeales; family Miltoncostaeaceae; genus DATMJR01. Next base: position 918 of record DATMJR010000033.1, read on the forward strand.
GCCGGCACCACCGTCCGGCCGCGGAGGGAACGCGGCCGGCACCACCGTCCGGCCGCGTGGCTATCCCCCGTAGTCCGCCGTGACGTACACCGCGCCGCAGCCGGACGAGGCCCAGGCGCCCGTGCCCGTGACCCGCAGGCGGGGGTCGAGGAGGTTGCGACGGTGGGGCGGGCTCTGCAGCCACATGCGCACCACGTCCGCCGCCGCCGCCGGGTCGCATCCGCCGACCTGCGCGATGTTCTCCGCCATCCGGCGGTGCCGCGGGAACCCGGCCGCCACCAGTCGCCGCCAGAACGGGCTGCCGTCCACTCCCTCGTGCTGGAACCGGCCCGAGCGCTCGAGGAAACGGCTGTGGGCGCGGGCGGGGCGGGCGAGCACGGTCACCCGGCGCAGCGGGCGCAGGCCGGCGTCGGCCCGGACCGCGTTGGTCTCGCGGACCAGTGCGGCCTCGAACGCGGCCAGCGGGCGGGCGGAGGCCGGGCCGGCCGTCCCGGCCGCGAGGGCGAGCGCGGCGAGGGCGGCGGCGGAGGCGGCGCGGCGACCGGTACGAGGCGTACGGTTCGACATCGTCAGCTGATGGATCGACCGGCGTGGCCGATCCCTTGACGGCGGATGCCCTGCGGCGACCGGGAGGGGAGGGGACGTGACGGACGCGGTGATCCTGGGTGCGGTGCGGACGGCGATCGGGTCCTTCTCCGGTGCCTTCCGCGACGTCCCGGCGGTGGACCTCGGCGCCACCGCCGTTGCGGAGGCGCTGCGTCGCGCCGACGTCGCTCCGGAGGAGGTGGATGAGGTCGTCCTCGGCAACATCCTCAGCGCCGGGGCGGGCCAGAACGTCGCCCGGCAGGCGGCCCTGCGCGCCGGGGTGCCCGAGGACGTCCCCGCGATGTCGGTCAACCAGCTGTGCGGGTCGGGGCTGCGCAGCGTGGGCCTCGCCGCGCAGGCGGTGGGCGCGGGGGCGGCCGAGGTGGTCGTCGCCGGCGGCACCGAGAACATGACGCGGGCGCCCTACCTGCTGGAGCGCGCACGCAGCGGCTACCGGCTGGGCGACGCCACCATCGTCGACTCGCTGCTGCGCGACGGGTTGTGGTGCGCCATCACCGATGTCCACATGGGCACCACGGCCGAGAACATCGCGTCCGAGTTCGAGGTGAGCCGCGAGGACCAGGACCGCTTCGCGGCCACCAGCCAGCGGCGGGCGGCGGAGGCCGCGGAGTCCGGGCGCTTCGGCGACGAGATCGTGCCCGTGGAGGTGCCGCAGCGGCGGGGCGCGCCGCTGCGGGTCGACCGTGACGAGTTCCCGCGACCGGACACCACCGAGGAGGTGCTCGCCGGTCTGCGCCCCGCCTTCGCCCCGGAGGGCACCGTCACCGCGGGCAACGCCTCGGGCATCAACGACGGCGCCGCGGCGGTGGTGGTCACCACCCCCGAACGCGCCGCGCGCGCCGGCGTCGAGCCCCTCGGCGTCGTGCGGGGGTTCGCGTCGGCGGGGGTGCCGCCGCGGATCATGGGGATGGGACCCGTCAAGGCCGTGCCCCGGGCACTCGCCGCCGCGGGCCTCGAGATGTCCGACATCGGCCTGGTCGAGCTCAACGAGGCCTTCGCCGCCCAGAGCCTCGCGGTGATGCGCGCCCTGGGACTGGACCCGGAGATCACCAACGTCAACGGAGGGGCCATCGCGCTCGGACACCCCGTGGGCGCGTCCGGCGCGCGGGTGCTGGTCACGCTGCTGCACGAGATGGCGCGACGGGACGTCCGCTACGGCCTCGCCTCGCTCTGCGTGGGCGGCGGGCAGGGTGTCGCGATGGTGGTGGAGCGGCCCGTCTAGGTCCGGCGCCCCCGGGGTCGCGCGCGCCAGGGTCGCGCGGAGCGGAGACGCGCGACCGGCGGCGGGCGCGTCACGAGCGCGCTCAAGGGGCGACGGTGGGCGGCCGAGCGCCCCGTCGCCGACAGGGCGGCACCGCTCGAGGGCGTCACCGGCCCCACGCCCCCTCAGGGCCCGGAGTGCCCGCCCTGGGTGCGCCCGACGTCCCGGGCCCGCCGTGCCGTCTGGCGGAGGGTCTGAGCGGCAAGCCCCCCGAGCCAGAGCATGTCGAGGGGCGACGGGTCGAGCATGGCCCGGGACCCCAGGGCCCCGAACGCGAGGCGTCTGGCCAGCAACGCCGCCGGCTCGTGACCCGGCGCGCGCAGGAGGGCGTCGCGCAGGGCGACGACCTCGCCGTCGGTGCGCACGTAGCTCATGGGACGCCAGTCGGGCACGGCCGCACCCCGCTCGTCACCCAGGGCCACCTGGGCGGCGCGCGCCGGCATGTCGAAGCCACTGCGCACCAGGAGCCCGGTCGAGGCGCCCAGTCGCAGGTTGACGTCGTGCACCAGGTAGCGGCCCTGCGACTCCAGGAAGCTGAGGGTCGCGGGACCCCGGTAGTCGACATGCGCCAGCAGCCGCGCGGCGCCCTCCACCACGGCCGGCGGGCCCGGGACGGTGTGCTGCACGGAGGCGACGCCGGTGTCGCGGGGGTGGTCGTGGAGGATGCGGGACACGACGCATGCCGTGCCGGTCGCCCCCCGCACGCAGTGCGCCACCCAGCGCCGGCCGTCGACGATGCGTTCCTGCACCAGCGCGTCCCCACCGGCGGCGCGCAGTCGGGCCACGGCCGCGTCCCGCTCCTGGGCCGTCTCGACCGACGAGATCGGGAAGTCGCCCATGGACGACATGGAGATGCGCGGCTTCACCACCGACGGCAGCGGGGGCCACGGCCCGTCCGGCCCGGCCGCGGTGACGAGCACCGTCCGGGGGTGGTCGACCCCGCATGCGGCGGCCGCGCGGGCGAGCGCGAGCTTGTCGCACAGGGCGTCGTACTGGGGTCCGTCCGGACCCGTTACCACGGCCCCTCCCAGGTCGGGCCGCCGGTGCGCCATGAGCCGCACGAGATCCTCGTCGACGGGGACCACCACGTCGACGCCCTCCCGCGCGCATACCTCCGCCACGAACGCGAGCAGATCCTCATGGGCGCGCACCGGCGGCGAGCGCAGGGGCCGCAGACATGCGGTGGAGCGGGCGCCCGGCAGGCCGGCCGGGTGGATGCCGACCACCCGGGCCCCGGCGTCACGCAGCGAGCGGCACGCCCACGGTCCCGCCCGCCGCCCCGTCCAGAGGACCGCGACCGTCCGCCGGGCCAGGACGGCGTGGCCGGGCACGCGGCGGCCGCCGGCCGATCCTCGGATGCGCGTCACGGATCTCCTCGGGGCGTCGGCCGCCGAATCGCGGATCCGACGCGCGGCGGGGCGCCCGACGGTATCAGGGCAGGCGCAGCAGGCGCGCGAGCACCCCGCGCGCCACCTCCCGTGGGCGCTGCTGCTCGCCGAGCACCGAGTTGGCGAAGAGTGCGGCGCCGGTCAGCGCCGCCTCCGCCCCGGGCAGCGGTTCCACCTCTCCGGGGGCCGCGCCGGAGCGGCCTCGCCGGCGGAGCTCGGTGACCAGGTGCAGCGCCAGGGCCGCGGTGGTGAACAGCGCCTTGAGGGCGGCGGCGGGGAAGACGCCGCGCTGGGCCGCGATGCGCTCCCGGTTGTCGATGGTGAGGTACGCGGCGCCGGCCGTGTGGAGGGCGACGGCGGCCTGCGTGGCGCGCCGTACCCGCGGGTCGCTGGTGCGCGCCGGGTGCAGGCTGCCGGCGAACCAGGCCGCCAGGCCGACGTCGTTGAGGATGCGTGCGGTGAAGGACAGGGCGCGGGACATGGCGGCGACGTCCCCGGGCGGGGCGGCGCGGAAACGGAGGACGGGCCGTCGCACCCGGG
>DATMJR010000034.1:0-4744 GCA_035553775.1 Miltoncostaeaceae bacterium
ATCCTGCGCTGGTAGGAGGTTCCGGCGGATGTTCGCGGGCGGGCGGGGACGGGCACCGTGTCCTCGCCCACCCGCGACGACGACGGAGGAACCATGCCCACCTGGCTGATCATCGTGATCATCGTGCTCGCGGTCATCGGACTGCTCGCGCTGCTCCGCGGCCGCTTCTAGCGCGCCGGGCTCAGGAGGGCGGCGTCATCAGCACGGCCGGGTCGATGTACTCGGTCTCCTCGGTGATGAGGCCGCCCTGCACGGTGTAGATCGACACCGCGGGTACGTCCACGCGCTCCCCGCGGGCCGCCCACACCCCCCAGTCGTGCCGGTGGGTCCCCGTCAGGCGCCACTCCACCCACGCCGTGTCCGCGGGCCCGGTCCCCACCCGCAGGATCTCCACGGCGAGGTCCGGCACGGCCTCCATGAAGCCCGCCAGTCGCGCCCGGATGGCCTCCCGTCCGGAGAAGCGCGGGAACCGGGCACCCCCGGCCGTGGCGCGGGCGAGGATGCGTCCCTCGCGGACGCCGTCCGGCGCGAAGCACGCCGCGCAGGCGTCGGCGTCGTGCGCGTTCCAGGCGGCCATGTAGGCGAGGGCGGTGTCGAGCGGGGACCGGTCGGTCATGCGGGCTCCTGACGGGATCGGCGGGCGGGGCACGGGCGGCCGTGTCGGGCCGCGGACCGATCCTGCCACCGCACGCGGCCGGGAGGCGGCCATCGGCCCCGCCGGGCGGGTGGCGGGCGTGCCGGCGGCGCCAGGGGGCATCATCGGATCGTGGCCGCGGGTCGCGCGGCCGGCCCACCAGGAGGGGGACACCGTGGCGACGACGCCGAGGACCGATGACCGGCGCGGGGAGACCGCCGACGCGCCGGGCGTGACCGTCGAGGTGTGGTCCGACATCGCCTGCCCCTTCTGCTACATCGGCAAGCGCATGCTCGACGAGGCCGTGGAGGACGCGGTCGCCGACGGCCCGGTCGAGGTCGTGTGGCGGAGCTTCCTGCTGGCCCCGGACGCTCCCGCCCGCGAGGAGGGCGACATCCACGCGGTGCTCGCGCGCCGCAAGAAAATCCCGGTGACCCAGGCGCGCCGGATGGCCGAGGGCGTCAGCGAGATGGCCCGGGGCGTCGGACTCGCCTACGACATGGACTCGATCGTCCCGGTCAACACGGGCGACGCCCACCGCGTGATCCAGATGGGAGGCGCGGCCGGCCGCGCCGGCGACGTCGCCGAGCGCCTGTTCGCGGCCTACTTCTCCGAGGGCGCGGACCTGTCCGACCACGCGGTGCTCGCGGGGCTGGCCGCAGAGGCGGGCCTCGACGCGGCGGCCGTCGCGGACGCGCTCGCCGGAGGGGCCCACGCCGACCACGTCCAGGCCGATGTCGCGCTGGCGCGCACCTTCGGGCTGTCCGCCGTGCCCGCGTTCGTGTTCGACCGGGCCCTGCTGGTGTCGGGCGCGCAGCCGCCCGCCGTGCTGCGGGACGCGATCCGCCAGGCCCGCGCACGCGTCGCGGCGCCGGACGACGGCGCCGCACCGGCCCGCTAGGGCGCTACGGGGTGGCGCCCCCGTGGACGGGCGCGTCCCAGACCGGGTACCAGCGCTCGAGCTCGGGCTCCATCGGCAGCTCCCCGCCGAGCGCCGCCTGCAGCCGCATCTCCAGGGCGTTGTCGCGGCGCTGCCCGGGGCGTGGCACGAAGGGGTAGAAGCGGCCGCGCTTGTAGGCGTAGACGAGGTCGAGCGGCCCCTCGGGGCCGCGGAAGCCGAACACGGCGCACAGCAACTGCTCGGAGAAGCCCCGTTCCTCCATCGTGCGGCTCACCATGTGCGTGGCGGTGACCAGGTCGTTGAGGTCCGGGTCGGAGATCACGACCCACAGGAAGCCGAAGGAGTCGCGGTGGCGGCTGATCGTGGACCCGGCGTCGTCGCCCGCGAGCTGCAGCAGCTCGTCGAGGTCCCGCACGATCTCCTCGAACCGGCCGGCCTCGACGGGCTTCAGGCACACCCCCGCGTCGCCGGTGGTGCGGGTGTCCATCCCCGCCTCCAGCGTGAGGGCGGCCGCGGGCAGGGCGAAGAGCTGGTCCAGGTCGGCGCGCTTGGGTGCGCGCTGCCCGCGGATGATGTCGAAGAGGCCCACGGCTACAGGCGCGCGCCCGGGTTGGCGTCCAGCTGCGCCTGCATGGCCATCAGCCGCTCGATGCGGCGCTCGGCGGGCGGGTGCGTGGCGAAGATGCTCGACAGCGAGAAGCCCTTGGCGACCGCGGGCATGATGAAGAAGGCGTTGAGGCCCTCGGCGGCACGGAGGTCGCGGGTGGGGATGCGGGCCATGGTGCCGCTGATCTTCTGCAGCGCGACGGCCAGCTGGGCGGGGGATCCGGTCATGATGGCCGCGCCGCGGTCGGCCGCGTACTCGCGGTACCGCGACAGCAGGCGCAGCAGGATGAACGACAGCACGTAGACGACCACCGAGACCAGCAGCACCACCAGGAAGACGGCCGCCCCGTTGTTGTCGCGGCTGCGGCCCCCGCCGCCCATCATCCCGCTGTAGACGCCCATCCGGATGAGCAGGCCCGCCACGGTCGCCAGGAACCCGGCGACCGTCATCACGATGACGTCCTTGTTCGCGATGTGGGTCAGCTCGTGGGCCATGACGGCCTCCAGCTCGCGCGGCTCGAGCCGCCGGCGCAGGCCCTCCGTCACGCACACGGTGGCCGACTTGCGGCTGTGCCCGGCGGCGAACGCGTTCGGCATGTCCATGCGCGAGACCGCCACGCGCGGCTTGGGCAGGTCGGAGAGCTGGCACAGCCGCTCCACCATCGCGTGCAGCTCGGGATCCTCCTCGCGCGTCGTCACCCGTGCCCCCATCGAGGCGAGCGCGATCTTGTCGCCCAGGAAGATCTGCAGCAGCGCGAAGGCCGCCGCGATGACCAGCACGGCCACCGCGCCGACGCCGGCGTAGATGAGCGCGCTGATGAAGACGACGTAGAGCAGCCCGAGGCCGAACATCGTCAGGGTCATCCGCGTCGTCAGACCACGGTCCCGCCCGTACCAGCCGCGCGCGCTCATCGCCCCCCGCCTCCCCCATCCAGGTCGATGCCGATTGTACGCCGGGCCGGCACCCCGCCCCCGGAGCGGCGTCCCCGGGGGCCCGGCCCGCGCCTCAGGCGGGACGGATCCGGACGGTTCCGTCCTCCCCGAGGGTCCAGGCCGGGTTGTGCGCGACCTCCCACGGATGCCCGTCCGGGTCGTGGAAGCAGCCGGCGTACCCGCCCCATCCGGTCGGGGCCCCGGGGCGCACCACGTGTGCACCCGCGGCGCGGGCCTCCGCGAGCAGAGCCTCGACCTGGGCGGGCGAGTCCACGTTGTGGGCCAGGGTCACGCCGCCCCATCCGCCGCGGTCGGCTCCGGCCGTACCCGAGTCGGCCGCGAGCGCCGCACGTGACCACAGCGCCAGCGCGATCGGGCCGGCCTGGAAGAAGGCGGCCTCGCCCTCCACGGAGGCCCGGGCGCGGCGCCAGCCGAGCGCCTCGTAGAACGCGACCGAGCGTGCCAGGTCGGAGACGCCCAGGGTCACCAGGGAGACGCGGGGCTCCACGGGCGGGTGCCCCTACCCGGTGCGCGTGCGGCCCGCCTCCCGCGCGCGGGCGCAGGCCGAGCACTCCGGGCCGGGGTTGTACCGGCTGAGGATGGTGGGGCAGCTCATGCAGCGCCGTGGCGTGGTCACCGACCGCACCCGCTCCGGGTCGGGGCAGCCGCACAGCTTGGGGCGCCGCGCGCCGCGCACGCCGTACAGCTCGGCGATCAACCCGCACGACGGGCACGCCACCTCGATCGGTTCAGCGGGCCGTCGCGCCATGGTGCTCCGTCATCGGACGATTGTGCTCCGCCCTGAGCGCGCGCGCCAACCCCGTCCGCCGTCCCCCGTTCGCCCCGGGCTGCGGCGGGGTACCCACCCCGCCGATGCCGTCGCCCGAGGATCCGCCCGTCACGCTCACGCTCTACCGCGACGGCCCGTACATCGTGCGCGGGCCGCTGCGCATCGTCGACGAGGAGGGTCACGTCGTCGACCCGGGGCGGGCCACCGTGGCCCTCTGCCGGTGCGGCCGCTCGCGCACCCAGCCCTTCTGCGACGGCACCCACAACCGGATCGGTTTCAGGGGGCCGGCGCGTGGTCGCGCACGGGTCGGCCGACCCGCTCCCGCAGATGCCGGGGGGAGTGCGCCGCCACCGGGATGACCCCGTCCCCGTAGCGCACGCCGCCGAGGCGCAGCCGGGAGCCGAGCGCGAGCCACGCGCACAGCGCGCGCTCCGCCAGCCAGAGCGGCGCCCACAGCGACGCGGTGGGGCCGAACCGGTCGCGGCCGCCGTCCCGGCGCCGCCCCCGCTCGGCCAGTGCGACCGTGCCGGCGGCCAGCGCGGCGACCACGGCGGGCCGGCGGCGCCCGGCGAGGGCCACCAGCGGCAGGACGGCCAGCCAGGCCGCCATCCGCGCCGGGATCGCGAAGTCGTCGTAGGCGTTGCGGACGCGCTGGCGCAGGAAGTGCCGCACGCCGGCCGGCCGGCGCACCACGAAAAGATCGCGTGCGTTCGCCTCCCGCCCCCCGGCCGCGCGGACGGTGCGGATGAGCTCGAGGTTCTCGAACATCACGTCGCCGTCGTAGCCGCCCAGCGCGAGCAGCGGCCTCCGGCGCACGCCGAGGGTCCCGGGGAAGTCGCCACCCAGCCCGCGGTTGACCAGGATCCGCCCGGTGTCCCAG
>DATMJR010000035.1:0-3712 GCA_035553775.1 Miltoncostaeaceae bacterium
TCCACCCCCCTCCGAGGAGGACAGCTGAAGACCAAGATCATCGTCTCCGTCGACCCGTGGGAGACCCGGGTGGCCCTCCTGGAGGACGGCCGGACGGCGGAGGTGTACATCGAGCGGCGCGGGAAGCGGTCGGTGGTGGGGCACGTGTGGAAGGGCCGCGTGGGCAACGTGCTCGCCGGCATGGAGGCGTCGTTCATCGACGTCGGCCTCGAGAAGAGCGGCTTCCTGCACGTGGACGAGGTCGTCGCGCTGGGCGTGCCCAAGCACAAGCGCCAGATCGCCGACCTGCTCAGCAAGGGCGACCAGATCCTGGTGCAGGCCACCAAGGACCCGATGGGCACCAAGGGCTGCCGGCTGACCATGCAGCTGTCGCTCGCCGGCCGCTTCGTGGTGTACGTGCCCTACGGGGACGGCATCGGCGTCAGCCGCAAGCTGCTCGACGACGAGCGCCGGCGCCTGCGCAAGGTCTGCGGCGCGCTGCCGCTGGAGGGCGGCCTCATCGTCCGCACGGCGGCGGCGGGCGCCTCCGCCCAGGACATCGCGCGCGACTACGCGGCGCTGCGCCGGCTGTGGGCCGCCCTGCAGGGGCGCGCCGAGCAGGTGAAGTCGCCCGCGCTGCTGTACAGCGAGGCGGACGTGTCGCTGAAGGTCATCCGCGACCTGCTCAACGCCAACGTGGACGAGGTGGTGGTCGACGACCCCGCCCAGCACGAGCGCATCCTCAACTTCCTCAAGCGCACCTCCCCGGACATGGCGCGCCGCGTGCGGCTGTACGACGACGAGCAGCCGATGCTGACGGCGTTCGGCGTCGAGAAGGCGATCCGCTCCACGCTGGACCGCCGCGCGCCGCTGCCCTCGGGCGGCTACCTCATCATCGACGACACCGAGGCGATGACGGTCATCGACGTCAACTCGGGGCGCAACGTCGGCCGCGGCGGGTCCCGGCTGGAGGACACGGTCACCAAGACCAACCTGGAGGCGGCGGTCGAGGTGGTGCGCCAGCTGCGGCTGCGCGACATCGGCGGCATCGTCGTCATCGACTTCATCGACATGAACGACGAGAAGAACCGGCGCGCCGTGTCGGACGCGCTGGAGACCGAGCTCGCCAAGGACCGCACCCGCACCTTCGTGGCCGACATCTCGCCGCTCGGGCTCGTGCAGATGACCCGGCAGAACATCTCCGACGGCCCGCGCGAGGTGATGTCCGAGCGCTGCCCGGAGTGCGACACCACGGGCTGGGTGCCCTCGGACGAGAGCCTCGCCATCGAGGCTGCCCGCGCGATCGCCCGCGGTGCGGCGGGCGTGAAGGAGGAGCGGCTGCACGTGCGCGTCAGCCCGCGGGTGGCCAGCCTGCTGGAGGAGGACGGCCGCGCCCGGACGCAGACGATCGAGGAGCAGATCGGCCGCGCGATCGCCGTGGAGCCGGACCGCAGCCTCACCGACGACGAGGTGCGCGTGCGGGCCGCCGACCGGGCCGCCGCCTGAGGGACCGCCGCGCCCCGGCCCGCGTGGACGGCGGGCGGGGGTGCGGCTATACTCCGCGGCCGCGCCGCGTTCCACGTGGCCGCGCCCGTGCGCCCGCACGGGGAACCGTCCGTCCGACCGGATAGGGGAGAGGTGCCGGACTACGCCGTGATCGCCCTGGGGGGCAAGCAGTACCGCGTGCGCGAGGGCGAGCGCCTGCTCGTCGACCGCCTCACGCACGACGAGGGCGACAGCTTCTCGCCGGTCACCCTCGTCACCGGCGACCTCGGTGGGGGCATCGCGGACGGGGGCACCGTGACGGCGACGGTCGAGGAGCACCTCCTCGGGCCGAAGATCATCGTGGCGACGTACAAGCCCAAGAAGAAGATCCGCAAGCGTCGCGGGCACCGCTCCCGGCTGTCGCGCGTGCGCATCGAGAGCATCGCGAGCTAGGGGGCCGGCGGCATGGCACACAAGAAGGGCGGCGGCTCCAGCCGCAACGGCCGCGACTCGACCGCCAAGCGGCTCGGCGTCAAGGTGTTCGCCGGGCAGACCGTGTCGGCCGGGTCGATCATCGTCCGCCAGCGCGGCAGCGAGTTCCACCCGGGCGAGGGCGCGGGCATGGGCCGCGACTACACCATCTACGCGCGCGTGAGCGGCCGGGTGGAGTTCACCCGCGGCCGCAAGGGCCGGCGCATCTTCGTGCGCCCCGAGGAGTCCGCCGCGCCGGAGGCGCTCACCACCGCCTAGCGCGGCCGCGGTGTTCACCGACCGCGCCCGCATCCACGTCGAGGGGGGACACGGCGGCGGTGGCGCCGTGTCCTTCCGGCGGGAGCGGTACATCCCGCGGGGCGGGCCGGACGGCGGCAACGGCGGGCGCGGCGGCAGCGTGGTGCTGGTCGCCGACGTCGACGTCGTCGACCTGTCCCGGTTCCGGCACGCCGTCCACCACCGCGCCCGCCCGGGCGGGAACGGCGAGGGCCGCGCGCGCCACGGCCGCGCGGGTGCCGACCTGGAGGTCCGCGTGCCGCCGGGCACCCGCGTGCTGCGCGACGGCCACGTCATCGCCGACCTGCGCGCTCCGGGCGACCGGGTGCCGGTCGCCCGCGGGGGCGAGGGGGGCGTGGGCAACCGCGTCTTCCGCTCCTCCACCCACCAGGCGCCCCGCGAGGCGGTGCCCGGGATGCCCGGCGAGCGCGCCTGGCTGACGCTGGAGTTCCGCCTGCCGGTCGACGCGGTGCTGGTGGGGCTGCCCAACGCGGGCAAGAGCGCCCTGCTGCGGGCGCTCACCGGGGCGGGCGCCACCGTGGCCGCCTACCCGCACTCCACCCGCGAGCCGGCCCTCGGGCCGCTGGAGGACCCCGACGGGCGGCTCCACCTGGTCGCCGACCTGCCGGGGCTCGCCGCCGACGGGACCCCGCGCGCCGACGCCCACCTGGAGCAGGCCGAGCGGGCCCGCGTGGTGCTGCACTGCGTGGACGTGTCGGACCCCGAGCCCGCCGAGGACCGCATCGCCCGGGTGCGGGCGGGGGTGGCGCCGTTCCTGGGGCCGGACGCCGAGGAGTGGGTGGTGGCCACCAACGCCGACCCCGACGAGCGGCCGGCCTGGGCGCAGTGGGCCGTGGAGGCCGACCTCGGCCTCGGGATCGACGCGCTGCGGGCGGCGCTCGCGGCCCGGCTGCGCGGCGCCCCGCCGGAGGCCGGATGAGCGTGCTCGTCGCCAAGATCGGCTCGTCGACGCTGGTGGACGCCGAGGGGCGCGTGCGCGACGACGTGATCGCCGCACGGGTGCGCGACCTGGTCCGCCTGCGCCGGCAGGGGCACCGGCCGGTGCTGGTCTCCAGCGGCGCCATCGCGTGCGGTTTCCGGCCGCTCGGGTTCCGGGAGCGGCCGGTGGCCCTGCCGGACCTGCAGGCCGCGTCCGCGGTGGGGCAGGGGCTGCTGTTCCGCCGGTACCTGGAGGCCTTCGCGCCGCACGACGTGACCCCGGCCCAGGTGCTGCTCACCTCGGCCGACCTCGACCGCCGGTCCTCGTACGTCAACGCGCGCACGACGCTCACCCGGTTGCTGGAGCTGGGGGCGGTCCCGATCGTCAACGAGAACGACACCACGGCCACCGACGAGGTCACCTTCGGCGACAACGACGTGCTGGCCGCGCAGGTGGCGATCCTTCTGCACGCCACCTGGCTGGTGCTGCTCACCGACCGCGAGGGCCTGTACGGCCCGGGCGAGGACGGCCGGCCTGAGC
>DATMJR010000036.1:0-3148 GCA_035553775.1 Miltoncostaeaceae bacterium
GTGCGGGAGGCGGCGCTGGAGGCGCAGCGGGGCATGCGTCGCGGGCTCCGGGCGGCCGCGCCCCACGTGGACGCCCTGGTGGCGACGCCGGCCGGCCGCGCCCGGGCGACCGCGGCGATCGCCCGGGCGGGGGCCGCCATCCCGGCCGACCTGGTGGCGCACTTGGTCGTCGGCGCCGCCCGGTGCCCGGCGGCGGAGGACATGGAGGCGGCGGCCGCCGAGGCGGACTGGTCGCTGGACCCGGCGGCGATCACCTGCCCGCTGCGGATCGTGTGGGGGACGGGCGACGTCCTGCTGCCCTGGCCGGCCGCCGCGGCCGCCCACCGCCGCCGCTTCCCGGACGCCGACTGGGTGGAGCTGGACGACGTCGGCCACTGCCCGCAGCTGGACGCGCCCCTGGTGACCGCCGAGCTGATCCTCGGCGTCACCCGGGGCTGAGCGGCCGGGCGCCGCGGGCGCGCCGAGAGGCCGTCGTCAGCCCTTCTCGATGAGCTCGATCCGGTAGCCGTCGGGGTCGCGCACGAAGCAGATGCGGGATCCGCCGGCGCGGGCCTGGTACGGGGGCTTCTCGGGCTGGATGCCCAGGCCGGCGAGGCGCGCCAGCTCGGCGTCGAGGTCGGGGATGGCCAGGGCGATGTGCCCGTAGGCGGTGCCCAGGTCGTAGGGCTCCGTGCGGCCGTCGTTGAGCGTCAGCTCCAGGCGCTCGTCGTGCCCGGGCAGGCCCAGCATGATGATCGTCGCCGTGTCGCCGCCCACGCGGTTGCGGCGGCGCTCCTCGAAGCCCAGCGCCCCGTAGAACGCCAGGCTGCGCTCCTCGTCGAGCACGCGGATCATCGTGTGCAGAAGCTCGGTGGCCGGCACGGCATCCCCCTGGTCGTCGACGCACCCGAGGCTACCCGTCGGGGGCGGGGGAGACCGCCGGACGTCGCAGGTTCGCCGCTCGCGCTCGAGGACGCCGCCGGCGCCACCTTCCGGCGGCGAGGGCACCAGCGCCCGGCGGCGAGCGAGGCGTCCCGCGGCCCCGTGATCTACCCTCCTCGGGTGCCGTCCGCCGTCTTCGAGATGTCCCAGGGCTACGCGCCCACGGGCGATCAGCCGCAGGCCATCGACGAGATCGTCGCGGGGCTGGACCGGGGCGAGCGCTACCAGACGCTGCTGGGCGTCACCGGCTCGGGCAAGACGTTCACGATGGCCAACGTCATCGCGCGCACCGGCCGCCCGGCGCTGCTGATCGCCCACAACAAGACGCTGGCGGCGCAGCTGTGCAACGAGCTGCGCGAGTTCCTGCCGGGCGCCGCGGTCGAGTACTTCGTCTCGTACTACGACTACTACCAGCCCGAGGCGTACATCGCGTCGACCGACACGTACATCGAGAAGGACAGCTCGATCAACGACGAGATCGACCGCCTCCGCCACGCCGCCACGGCGTCGCTGCTGGCGCGCCGGGACGTCGTGATCGTGGCCTCGGTGTCGTGCATCTACGGCATCGGTTCGCCGGAGGTGTACCGGGACCGGGTCGTGCTGCTGACGGTGGGGGAGGAGCAGCCCCGCGAGCACCTGTTCCGGCGGCTGGTGGAGGTGCAGTACCAGCGCAACGACACGGCGCTCGACCGGGGGCGCTTCCGCGTCCGCGGCGACGCCGTCGAGATCCAGCCGGCCTACGCGCAGACGGCCTACCGCATCGACATGTTCGGCGACGAGGTCGAGGGCATCATTGAGTTCGACCCGCTCACCGGCGAGGTGCTCGACGCGCCGCGGCACGTCGCGATCTACCCCGCCACGCACTACGTGACGCCGCGGGACACCATCGACCGCTCCCTGCGGGAGATCCGCGCGGAGCTCGACGCGCAGCTGCGGCTGTTCGAGTCGCAGGGCAAGGTCGTCGAGGCCCACCGGCTGCGCCAGCGCACCGAGTACGACATGGAGATGATCCGCGAGCTGGGCTTCTGCTCGGGCATCGAGAACTACTCGCGCATCCTCGACGGGCGCGCCCCGGGCACGCCGCCGCACACGCTCATCGATTTCTTCCCCGACGACTTCGTCTGCTTCATCGACGAGTCGCACAACACGATGGGCCAGCTGCGCGGCATGTACGAGGGCGACCGCTCGCGCAAGCTCGCGCTGATCGACCACGGGTTCCGGCTGCCCTCGGCCCTCGACAACCGGCCGCTGCAGTTCGACGAGTTCCTCGAGCGCGTGAATCAGCTGGTGTTCGTCTCCGCCACCCCCGGGGAGTTCGAGCGGCGCGCCTCCGGGCACATCGTCGAGCAGATCATCCGGCCCACCGGCCTCGTGGACCCCGAGGTCGAGGTGCGGCCCACGCGCAACCAGATCGACGACCTGCTGGGCGAGATCCGCGCACGGGCCGAGCGGGGCGAGCGCGCCCTGGTCACCACCCTCACCAAGCGCATGGCCGAGGACCTCACCGAGTACCTGACCGAGTCCGGGGTGCGCGCCCGCTACCTGCACTCGGAGATCGACACGCTGGAGCGGATCCGCATCGTCCGCGAGCTGCGGCTGGGCCAGTTCGACGTCCTCGTGGGCGTCAACCTGCTGCGCGAGGGGCTCGACCTGCCCGAGGTCACCCTGGTGGCGATCCTCGACGCCGACAAGGAGGGCTTCCTCCGCGGCACGACCTCGCTCATCCAGACCATCGGCCGCGCCGCGCGCAACGTGCACGGGCGCGTGCTGATGTACGCCGACGGCCGCACGGACGCGATGGAGACGGCCATCACCGAGACCGACCGGCGCCGTCGCATCCAGCAGGACTACAACGCGGCGCACGGCATCACCCCGCGCTCGATCGTCAAGGGCGTCACCGACATCGTCGAGTTGCTCGGCCTGCAGGAGTCCGTGCCCACCCGCGGAGGCCGCGGCGCGCGCCGGGTCCGCAGCGAGGCCCAGGGCAAGCCGCTCGAGGAGCTCGAGGCGCTGGTGGTGGACCTGGAGACCGAGATGTTCGCCGCGGCCGAGGACCTGCGCTTCGAGCACGCCGCGTCCCTGCGCGACCAGATCGCCGAGGTCCGGGCCGAGATCGCGCGCCAGCAGGAGGGGACGGGCGCGCCCGGCCCCGCCGCACCCGCGCCGGATCCCGCCGCCGACGGGGACGTGCCCGACGCGCCCCGGCGCGGCCGCGTCCCGGCCGCCC
>DATMJR010000037.1:0-2459 GCA_035553775.1 Miltoncostaeaceae bacterium
CGGCCCCGGCCCCCGCTCCCGCGCCGGTGACCGCGGGCGCGCCGACGGCCACCGCGAAGGGCTCGTTCGTCGAGCGCCCCGCGGTCCGCACCTACGCGCTCACCGGCATGCAGGTCGGCACCGGCGGCGACCCCGTCGCCAACGGCAACCGCCTGCGCGCGGTCCTCGCTGCGGCCCGCCCCGGCGACGTCATCACGGTCGCGCCCGGCCACTACCGGCTCGCCGGCAACGTCGACTTCGCCGTGCCCGACGTCACGCTCAAGGGCCTCGGCGCCAAGCGCGAGGACGTCTGGTTCGAGCACACCACGGAGCACCGCGCGATCTTCATGGTCCGCGCCGGCGGGGTCCACCTCTACAACTTCACGCACCGCGTCCACGCCACGGGTCGGTCGAGCCTCGGCCAGTCGGGCGAGGGCAACATCTGGGTCCAGGGCGGGCACAAGGGCTTCCGCATGCAGGACGTCCTCGCCTGGGGCTCCCGCGACGCCGCGATCTTCCTCTACGGCGTGCACGACTTCGAGCTCAACCGGGTGGAGAGCCGCGACTCGAAGAGCGACGCCTACCACGTGAGCAACGGCTCGAGCTACGGCCGCTGGTACGACTGCAAGAGCACGAACTCGGGTGACGACGGCATCGGCTTCGTCGGCTACGGCGGCGAGGGCCCCGGCACCCCGCACCACCACACGGTGGTCCGCCACCACGTGGCCGGGCAGACGTGGGGCCGCGGCATCGGCATCATCCACGTCAACAACATCACCTTCCACGGCCCGACCCTCATCGAGGACACCGCCGGGGCCGGCGTGATCATGGCGCGTGAGCCGCAGTACGGCACCGGCGGCATCCGCGCGATCCGCTTCTTCGGGGAGCTGCGCTTCCGGCGCGCCAACCACCACCCGAACATCGCGCACGGCGCCATCCACGTGAACAACCCGAACAGCACCGCGCCGATCGAGGACGTGCTGTTCACCGGTCCGGTCGTCGCCGTCGACACCGGTCTGCGCCGCCCGGGCGGCGTGCCCTTCCAGGTGCGGGCGCACGGCACGGGCCGCATCCAGGTCGAGGTGCGGGGTGCCCGGTTCCACGGGACCGGTCCGTCCACCCTGCTGTCGACGACGCTCGCGGCCGGCTCGGCGCTGACCACGCCCGGGTGGTCCGCCGGCAGCGGCTACAGCGGCGCGGAGCCCGCCTTCCCGCTGCCCTGACCCGAGGGCGGCGACCCGTCCGACGCACCACCACCGGGGGCCCGGTGCCACGACCGCCGTGGCACCGGGCCCCTGCCCGGCGCCTACGATCGGCCCCTCCCCGTCCCGAGAGGTCCGGCATGAGTGGTCCGCCCGAGCGGCCGGGCGGGGCCGCCGACGCCGCCCGGCCCCGCGTGCTGCACGTCAGCCAGCCCGTCGAGGCCGGCGTCGCCGTGGTCGTGCACCAGCTCGCCGCCGACCAGGTGGCCGCGGGGTGGGAGGTCGCCGTCGCCTGCCCGCCCGGGGGTCCGCTCGCCGGGTGGGTCGCGGCGGCGGGGGCCCGCCACCTCCCCTGGCCCGCCACCCGCCAGCCCGGCCCGAGCACGGCCCGGGAGACCGCGCACCTGCGGCGACTGCTGCGGGCCTGGCGCCCGGACCTGCTCCACCTGCACTCCAGCAAGGCGGGGCTCGCCGGCCGGCTGGCCGCCCGCGGCCGCGTCACCACGGTGTACCAGCCGCACGCCTGGTCGTTCGAGGCGGTCGGCGGGGCGGTGCGCCGGGCGGCGACCGCCTGGGAGCGGGCCGCCACGCGCTGGACCGACGCCGTCGCCTGCGTCAGCGAGGCCGAGCGCGCGACGGGTGAGGCGCACGGCGTGCGAGCCCGCTGGCTGCTCCTGCGCAACGGCGTCGACACCGGGCGGTTCCGGCCCGCCACGGCCGCGGAGCGGGCGGCGGCGCGACGGGCGCTCGGGCTCACCGCGCCCCTCGTCGTCGTCTGCGTGGGCCGCCTCGCCGAGCAGAAGGGCCAGGACGTCCTCCTCGAGGCGTGGGCGCGGCTCGGACCGCCCCCGGGCGCCGTGCTCGTCCTCGTCGGGGACGGGCCGGAGCGGGACCGGCTCGCCCGGGCGGCCGGGCCGGGCGTCGTGCTCGCCGGCCCGCGCGACGACGTCCGGCCCCACTACGCCGCCGCCGACCTCGTCGTGCAGCCCTCGCGGTGGGAGGGCGCGTCCCTCACCGCGCTCGAGGCGCTCGCCAGCGGGCTGCCGCTGGTCACCACGGACGTCGCCGGCAGCCGGGAGGCCGTGGCGCCGGGGTGCGGCGCGGTGGTGCCGCCGGGCGACGCCGGGGCCCTGGCCGCGGCCCTGCGGACCCGGCTCGACGACGCCGCCCTGCGGGAGGCCGAGGGCGCGGCGGCCCGCGCCGCGGCGGTCGCCGACTGGGACCTGAGGGGGGTCCTCGCAGCCAACCGGGTGACCCTCGAGCAGGTCCTGCGAGAGC
>DATMJR010000038.1:0-7011 GCA_035553775.1 Miltoncostaeaceae bacterium
ATCTCGGCGTCGCCGGCCCCATCGAGCTCGTGCAGCGCGAGCACCATGCGGTGGCGCGCGGGCAGCGCCCGGTTGGCCCGTGCGAGCGCGCGCCGGCGCGCGCCGCGGGCGGCCCTGCCCCGGCGGGCCGCCGGCCCGCCCTCCTCCGGCAGGAGCCGCCGCCGCGCGGCCCGCTCGTACAGCAGCACCCGGGCCGCGCGCCGCAGCCGGATCGCCAGGGGCCGGCCGTCATGCGCGTCCGGGCGCCCGAGCACGGCGGCGAATGCCGCCTCGACGATCTCGGCCGCCTCGTCGCGGTCGTCCGTCACCCGGTGGCACAGGGCGAGCAGGGCGGCGCAGTGGGCGGCGGCCGGGGATCCCGTCGCCGCCGTCCCCGCGGGTCCGCCCGCGCCTGCCCGTGACCGATCCGCGTCCCCCATGCGGGGGATCCTCCCCGACGGGTGGCCGCGGGGAAAGGCGCGCGCCCGCGAAACGCCCGGAAACCACCGGGACGTCGGGAGCGGTGCCGCCCGGGCGGGGGGTGACGCTCCCGACCCCCGAGGGGGGCGCCGCGCCCGCCCGCCCGGCATCGCGAGGCGTCAGGGCATGTTCGGCGCCACGTCGCCACCGGGCCCACGGGCCCCGTCGTGGTCGGGGTCGCGGATGCCCTCGTAGCGCGCCTGCCCGCCGCTGCCGGCGCTGGTCTGCGCGTCGGCCCCCTCGGGGATGACGGCGTCCTCCGGCAGTGCGCGCCGGGCCGCGTCGCCGCGCTCGGCGTCCTCCCCCCGCGTCCCGTCGGTGGGTCCGCCGCGGACCGCGTCCGGAGTCAGGTTGCGCCCACCGGGGTCGGCGGTCTCGCGCGGGTACATCGGGCTCTGGTCGTCGGCCATGCGTTCCTCCTCGCGTTGGGGCGGGCCTACCCGCGCGGCCCGCCGCCGAACCGGCGGATCAGGCCCGGTGGCGCATCCGGAGCGCGGCACGCGGGTAGCGGTGCCCGCGTGACCGACGCTCCCGTTGCCCGGCGCGTGCACCGCCTCCTGCGCCGCCGGGCGGGGGAGACGCTGGTGCTGGTCCTCGCGGGGGGCGAGGGCGGGCGGCTCGGCCTGCTCACCGACCACCGGGCCAAGCCGATGACGCCCGTCGCGGGAACCCTGCGGATGGTGGACGTGCCGCTGTCGCACTGCATGCACGCCGGCCTCGAGGACGTCTGGCTCGTCCACCAGTACCGGGCGCACGGGCTCGCGGAGTACCTGCGCAACGGGCGCCCGTGGGACCTCGACCGCAGCCACGGGGGCCTGCTGCTGCTGGGACCGTCCACCGGTGAGGAGGGGGCCGGCTGGCACACGGGCAACGCCGACGCCATCTGGCGCAACCGGGCGCTGATCGCGGAGGTCGCCCCGCGCGACGTGCTGGTGGTGTCGGCCGACCACCTGTACCGCATGGACTACCGGGAGGTGCTCGCCGCGCACCGGTCCGGCGGCGCGGCGCTGACGATGGTGACCGTCGAGGTGCGGGGGGACGACCCCTCGCGGTTCGGGGTGGTGGAGTCCGACGGCGACGGACGCGTGACCGGCTTCAGCTACAAGCCGGACGCGCCCCGCACGCGAATCGTCACCACGGAGGTGTTCGCCTACGCGACCGAGCCCCTGCTCGCCGCGCTTGCGCAGCTGGCCGGGGAGGCCGGCCCGGAGGGCCTGTCCGACTTCGGGGACGGTCTCGTCCCCCGCCTGGTGGAGGCCGGCGAGGTGCGGGAGCACCGGTACACGGGGTACTGGCGCGACCTCGGCACGATCACCAGCTACTGGCGCGCCCACCGGGAGCTGCTCGCCGACCCCGACCTGCTCGACCTGGACGACCCCGAGCGCCCCTTCGTCGGCGGCGACGAGGGGCGCCCGCCCGCCCGCCTGCAGCGCGGTGCCCGGGTCGACGACTGCCTGGTGGCGCCCGGGTGCCGCATCGCCGGCACGGTGTCGGGTTCGGTGCTGGCACCCGGCGTGGTGGTGGAGGAGGGGGCGGAGGTACGCGATGCCGTGCTGCTGCAGGACGTCGTGGTGGAGCGCGGGGCGCGCGTCGCCGGGGTGATCGCGGACATGCGCGCCCGCATCGGCGCCGGGGCCCGCGTCGGCGCCCCCCCGCCCGGCGACGCCGGGGAGCAGGACCTGGTCCTGGTCGCGCTGGAGGGCCTCGTGCACCCGGGCGCGCGGCTCCCTCCCGGCACCCGCGTGCCCCGCCCCGCCGGCGGGGACCGCGCCCTGGCCGTCTAGTCCGGCCCGGGCGGCGCCCGCCCGTCCAGGTGCGCGAGGACCGCGGACGCGAAGGCGCCCGGCACGTCCACCATGGGCACGTGGCCGGCGGGGAGCAGGTGCACGCGCGCGCCGGGCAGGCGCGCGCGCAGCGCCTCGGCGGTGGCGGGCGGGACGATCGGGTCGAGCGTGCCCCAGACGATCAACGTGGGCGTCCGGATCGCCGCGAGGTCGCCGTCGACGGCGGAGTCGCCC
Source organism: Miltoncostaeaceae bacterium (assembly GCA_035553775.1). Lineage (GTDB taxonomy): Bacteria > Actinomycetota > Thermoleophilia > Miltoncostaeales > Miltoncostaeaceae > DATMJR01. The sequence goes on from DATMJR010000038.1 coordinate 2,478, forward strand.
ACCAACTCGGCCGCCGTCCGGCCCAGCGCGACGAGTCCTCCCCGCATGGCCTCCAGGGCGACCATCGCCGTGAACGTGGGGCGCATGGTGACCGCCGCGCGAGCCAGCGGCACCGCGTAGCCGAGCAGCGAGGAGCGCAGATCGACCGCGGGTGCGACCAGCACGAGCCGCGTCACGCGCGCCGGCTCCGCGGCCGCCAGCCGCAGGCAAGCGACTCCGCCCATGGAGTGGCCCACGAACGCGGCGGGGCCGACGCCGGCGGCGTCCATCCACGCCGCGAGGAACGCGGGTGCGGCGGCCAGGGAGAAGCGCGCACCGCGCTGGGCGCCGAAGCCGGGCAGGTCGACGGCGTAGACGGTGTGCCGCCGCGCCAGGTCCGGCAGGCACCGCTCCCACCAGCGCCAGGTGCCCGCCAGGCCGTGCACCAGCACGACGGGCGGGCCCTGCCCGGTCCAGCGGAAGCGCACCGGCCGGTCCCCGACCTCGACCTGGTCCACGTGGATGCGCACTCCGGAGGAGGTGCCCATGTCGCGGCGGCCCGCAAACAGGGCGGGCCGGCCGTGCCGGTAGCCTGCCGCGATGCACCTCCCCGCCCGCCTCCTGTACCGCGGCGGTCCGCGCGCGCGCTCGCGGTGGGACCGCGTGGGCGGGCGGCGCATCCACAGCCGCGTCGCACCGGGCCGCTCCGGGGCACGGCCCGTGGTGCTGCTGCACGGCTTCGGCGTCTCCAGCCGCTACCTGATGCCCACGGCCGTTCGGCTCGCGCCCGAGTTCACCGCCTACGCGCCGGACCTGCCGGGCGCCGGCCGCACGCCGCGCCAGAGCATGCCCGAGCACATCACCGGGATGGCCGACGTGCTGGGGCAGTGGCTCGACGCCCTCGGGCTCGAGCGCCCCCCGCTGGTCGCCAACTCCATGGGCTGCCAGGTGGCCGTGCGCCTCGCCGCCGCGCGCCCGGACCGGGTCGGGCCGCTCGTGCTGGTGGGGCCGACCGTCGACCGCCACGCCCGTTCGCTGACCGGGCAGATCCTGGCGCTGCTGCGCGGGGCGCTGCACGAACCGCCCGGCCTGTTGGCGATCATCGCGCTCGACTACACGCTGTTCGTGCTGCGCGGCGGCCTGCCCGTGGCGGCGCACGCGGTGTCCGACCCGGTGGAGCGCGTCCTTCCGCGGGTGTCGCAGCCGGCCCTGGTGGTGCGCGGTGACGGCGACACGCTGGTGTCGGACGTGTGGGCGCGCGAGGTCGCCGCGGCGCTGCCGCGGGGCGCGCTCCACGTCGTGCCGGGGGCGGGCCACGCGGTCAACTACGGGCGGCCCGACGTGCTCGCCCCCCTGGTGCGCGCGTTCCTGGCCGCCCACACGGCGCCGGCCCGCGGCACGACGGCCTAGACGATCACGGGCGCGCGCACGGCCGCGGTGCGCGCGTACGCCTCCCAGGCCTGCGCCAGCCGGCGGACGCCCTCCTCCACGACGTCCGGCCCGTTCATGAACGGCAGGCGCACGCGGTCCTCGTGCCCGCTCTCCGGCGACATGGCGGGACCCGGCAGGATCGCGACACCGGCCCGCTGGGCCATCTGGGCGAACCCCGTGGCATCACCCCACGGCAGCCGCGCCCAGAGCGTGCCGCCGCCGGCGGGCGTCCGCCAGCTCCACTCGGGCAGGTGCGCGGCGAGCGCCGCCTCGAGCACGCCGAGCGTCTCCCGCAGGGCGGTCACGCGCGCCCGCACCGCCTCGGCGCGGTGGGCGAGCAGGTGCAGCGCGAGGTGCTGGGCGATGAGCGGGCCGGCGAGGTCGGCGAGCACGCGGGCGCGGGCGAGGCGCTCGGCGATCGGCCGCGGTGCGCGCGCCCATCCCACCCGCAGCCCGCCCCAGTAGACCTTGCTCAGCGATCCCACCGTCACGATCGGCGCATCGGGGGCGTGGGCGGCGATGGGGGCCGGCGCGCGGCGCCCGCCGACGTGGAGGTCGCGCATCACCTGGTCCTCGATGAGCGGGGTCCCGTCCCGCACCGCCGCCTCGGCGATCGCGCGCGCGCGCTCGGGTGCCAGGAGGGCGCCGGTGGGGTTGTGGAAGGCCGGCACCAGGTAGACGAGCGCCGGCCGCGCGCGGGCGACCGCGGCGGCCAGCGCGTCGGGCAGCACCCCGTCCTCGTCCATCTCGACCCCCGCGGTGCGCATCCCCGCCGCGCGCACCACGTCGAGCGCCCCCGGGTAGGTGCACGTCTCCATCAGGGCCGGCGCGCCGCGACGGCCGAGCACGGCGACCGCCAGCGAGATCGCCTGGTGGGCGCCGTTGGTGATGACGACCTGCTCCGGGGTGGTCGGCAGCCCCTCCCCCGTGAGGACGCCGGCGACCGCCTCCCGCAGTTCCGGGAGCCCCCCGCTGATGTACCCGGACCCGGTCACGGCCGCCGCCATCGCCCGCCCGCCCACCGCCTCGACCAGCTCCCGCACCAGGGCCGAGGGGTGGGGGCAGGCCGCGGACAGGTCCACCAGGCCACCGCCGTCGCCCAGCATGCCGGCGAACAGCTCGCTGGTGATCGCACCCGCCGCCTCCCCGGCGACGGGCGCCGGGCCCGGTACCCAGGTGCCGCGACCCTGGCGGCTCTGCAGGACGCCCTCGCGCTTCAGCTCGGCGTACGCGCCGACGACGGTCGTGCGGCTGACCGCGAGCTCGAGGGCGAGGGCGCGCTCGGGCGGCAGGAGGGCGCCCGGCGGCAGCTCTCCGCGCCGTGCCGCGCGGTGCAGGGCCGCCGCGAGCCGCGCCTGCAGGGTGCCGGGGCCGTCCGCCCATCGGCCCAGGACGAGGGCGGTCTGTCGCGGGGTCATGCGCACGGATGCCAATAAACCAGAAAAGGCACTCGACGGGGAGTCCAATCAGCCGTTGACTGGGTCAGACGCGACGTCCTTTGTGCCCGAGGGAGGGTCCATGTTCCGTGCCGACTGCCCCGTGTGCGGTCCCGTCCTGATGTGGGAGCAGCGCATCACCGCCCTGGAGAACCACGCGGACCGCATCGTGGTGCGGTACCTGTGCCCGTGCGGCACGCCCGGCGAGATCGTGACCGGCCGCCGGCACCGCCCGGCTCCGCGCCCGGAGGCGGCGCCGCGGGCCCCCGGCGCCGTCAGGGCGTAGCGGGCCCGCCGCCCGGGGCCGCCGCCAGCGCGGCGGGGAGCGCGTCCACCACCTCCGGGGCGAACTGCGCGCCGCGCTCCACCCGGCACTCGGCCAGGGCGTCGGCGGGATCCCGGGGGGCGCTCCAGGGACGACCGTGCACCATCACGTCCCACGCCTCGGCGACCGCGATGATGCGCGCGCCGTCGGGGACGTCCTCCCCCGCGCGTCCCTCGGGGTAGCCGCCGCCGTCCCACCGCTCGTGGTGCGCCCGGATCCACGCACGCTGCTCGACGCCCAGCACATCCCCCGCGATGGCCGCGCCGAGCGCCGGATGCGCGCGGACGGCCGGGTCGGCCGCATCCCCGGCGACATGCCCCTCCGGGAGCCCGACCAGGCCGACGTCGTGCACCAGCGCGGCCTCCCGCAGCAGCGCGACCCGGTCCGCGGGCCACCCGCACGCGGCCGCGAGGTGGCCGGCCAGGTCGGCCACCCGCTCCGAGTGGCCCTCACCGCCGGCGAGGCGCCGGTCGACCGTCTGAGCCAGCGCCCGGAGCCCCTGCAGCGCCTCGGCGCGGGCCAGGTGGGACGCCCGGTCCGCGGCCGACAGCGACCGGGCGATCTCGGGCGTGTAGCGGCACGCCAGGTCCCGTCCGTGCGCCTTCGCCCAGTACAGCGCCGCGTCGGCCTGCGCCACGAGCTCCGAGGCGCCCCGGGCGTCCGCGAGGGCGGCCACGCCGGCCGACAGCGTGACGGGGGCGACGTCGGGCAGGGCGCTGGCCGCAACCACCGCCCGGGCGCGCTCGGCGGCGCGCAGCGCATGGCCCACCGACGACTCCGGCAGCAGCCACGCGAACTCCTCGCCACCGGTCCGCGCCACGATGTCGCCCCCGCGCGCCTCGTCGCGGAGCAGCCGGGCGACGGCGCGCAGGACGTCGTCGCCGCGCTGGTGGCCGTGCACGTCGTTGACCTGCTTGAAGTGGTCGATGTCGAACAGGATCAGGGCCAGCGGGCGCCCGTGCCGGCGGGCCCGGTGGGCCTCCTCGGTGAGCCGGGCGTGGAAGGCGCGGTGGTTGGCGAGCCCGGTGAGCGGATCCGTGAGGGCCTGCCGCGCGAGCGCCGCGCGCGTCTCGGCGTTGTCCACCGCGAGGCCCACGAGCTCGGCGAACCGCTCCAGCCGGGCCTCGGCGTCGGGAGCCGCCATCACCGGGTCCGGCCACGAGACGAGCACCGCGCCCCACAGGCGCGCGCCCACGCGCACGGGCACCGCCACGCTCGCGGCGCACCCCTCCGCCATCGCCGCCAGCCGCGCCGGGTCGTCGGCGGGCAGTGCCGCGTAGTCGGGGACGCGCACCGAACGGCCGGTCGCGGCCACGCGCGCCAGCGCCCCGTCGCCGTCCAGGGGGCGGGACGGGATCAGGGG
>DATMJR010000039.1:0-3093 GCA_035553775.1 Miltoncostaeaceae bacterium
CGCGCGACCCCGACGGCGGCCGGCTCTTCTCGACGGTGCTCTACAGCCCCGACGGGCGCCGGTTCACCCCCATCGCGTCCAAGATCCGGCCGTCCCGCCTGCGGGTGGACATGCGGACCCTCCCGGGTGGTCCCCGGCCCCCGGTGGTGGCGGTGCCGGTGAGGACGCCGTCGGTGACCACGACCCGGAAGCGGGGCCGGGGACCACCGGGGAGGGTGCGCATGTCCACCCGCAGGCGCGACGGCCGGATCTTGGACGCGATCGGGGTGAACCTGCGCCCGTCGGGGCTGTAGAGCACCGTCGAGAAGAGCCGGCCGCCGTCGGGGTCGCGCGCCGACCAGCGCAGGGTGACGATGCCGCGCAGCCGTCCCCTGCGGGGCGACAGGATGCGCACCCGCGGCGGGCGCGACGAGACGGCCACCGCGGCGAGGCGCCGGGAGCCGTCGGTCACCACGATGCGCCGCGTGCCGGCCACGAAGGGCACGGTCTCGTCGACCAGCGCGCGGATGTTGCGCTCGCGCTCGCCGGGCGGGTCGCTCTGCTCCTTGGGGTCGAACGGGTAGCGGGCGAGCTCGCGGCCGCCGGCGCCCAGCAGGCGGATGGCATAGCGGCCGCGGCGCGGCCGTTCGGTCACCCGCGCGCGGGTGACGACCATGGAGGGCAGCAGCCGCAGCCGGCCGGTCGCGGGGATGAGCGTCCCGGTCACGGCGAGGCCACGCGGCACGACGGACCGCGTGCGCTGCAGCTGCCGCGTCGCGCTGCGCGCGGTCGCACCCGCGAGCGCGTCGCTGGGGCAGTTGGGCCGGTCGTTGCGGCACAGGTCGTTGAGGATGCCCCGGTAGGTGTAGGACGAGACCCACTGCCGGTTGCAGTAGGTCATCACGTCCGCCCACCCGTCCCGGAAATCGCGCACGGCCATCGGCAGGTTCAGCGAGGCGTCGCCGGCGTCGAAGCCCTGCGAGTCGAAGACCGGGGTGCCGATGAGCCCGCCCGCGTACGGGAACCCGCGGTCGTCGCGGCTGTTGTTGTCGCAGTGGCCGGGGTGGAGCCGGTTGTAGGTGTGCGCCAGCTCGTGCGCGCCGTACCAGTCGCCGTAGCTGCCGTCGGTGTCCCAGCCGAAGGTGCCCGAGCCGGTGGGGCCGCTCGCGACGCGTCCGCCGATGACCGCGCACCCGCGCATGAAGTTGCCGCCGGAGTTGTCGTCGACCAGGCCGTAGTAGCGGGTGCGCTCGTCGGGGCGCGGACGGAGCCCGTCCGCGAAGTCGCTCAGCATCGCGTTGACGTCGTCGCAGCTGCGCGGCGGCGCCGCCTGGGTGGCGAGCGAGGTCTGCACGATCTCCACGCGATCCGCCGGGTACGCCCGCCGCAGCCACGACGCCAACAGGTCGATGTCGCGCTGCCGCGGCGCGTGCACCGTGGGGGCGTTGCCGATCGTGTACGGGATGCTCACGATCTGCAGCCGCACGGGCGGCGTGCGGTGGACGCGGGTGAGACGGGGCTGGGTGCCGAGGCGGTTGTCGCACCCCACGCAGTCGATCGGCACGGGGAGGCCCTCCACCGCGATCCGCGTCACCTGCAGGTGCACCTGCCCCTCGGCGAGCCAGGCGCGGGGGACCTCGAACGTGAGGCTGCCCTGCAGCGTGCGGCGGTTGTCGGAGAGCGGTGCGGTCGTGACCGCCACCGGCTCCAGCGGCGCCACGCCGAGGGGCCCTGGGAGCGGGCTCCCGTCGGGGCGGCTGCCGGTGAGGGTCGCGCTGACCCCGGTGACGCGGTCCGGGCCGCCCTCCACCGTGAGGTGCGCCCGCACGAAGGTGCGCTTGGTGCCGTTGGCGCCGGCCGCGAGCACCGGGACCTCGTTCTCGGAGGTCTGCACGCCCTGGGTGATCTCCAGGCGCTGCAGCCGGAAGCGGGTCGTCGCCGGGAGCGGCCGGTGGGAGACGATCTGGCCGCCGTCGGTGCCGGTGCCGGCGCAGTTGGTGGCCTCCACGTACACCTTCTGGTCGCCGGGCAGCAGCAGCCCGCTGACCCGGATCGGCCCGAAGTCGCCGCCCTCCGGCCGGATCACGGTGGGGTAGACGTTGGCGGAGCGCGCGCCCGTCCCCTGCACCAGGATGCGCGCGCTCAGGATCTGCGCGCCGGGGGTGACGGACCCCTGCAGCGTGAACTCGTTGCGCTGCGCGACGGTGCCGCTGGCGGGCTGCACGAGCCGCACGACCGGCGGCCCGCTCACCGTGCAGGCGGGCGGCGGGCCGGCGGCCGAGAACTCGACGTCGTCGACCACGACGCCGTTCATGAAGCCGCCGGGGGACGAGACCTGGAGGCGGCGGATGACCGGCGAACCGGCGGTCACCTCGAGCGGCACGTTGGTGGGCGCGAACGGGCTGGCGACGGGGATCGTGCCGTTCGCGGTGCCGACGGTGGCGCCGTTCGCGTCGAGGGCGGTGAGGCGCACGGGGACGGGCTGCGCGGGCGCGAAGTCACCACCCACCCACACCTTCACGCTCAGCTGCCCGGTGGTGAACGAGGCCTCGATCGGCGTGGTGCAGAACTCGATCGCGAAGCACTGCTCCACGGCGAACGGCGCCGAGCGCGCGAGACCCGGACGGTCCGACCGGTCGATGGCCGCGACGTTGTTGAAGGTGACGCCCTGGGCGCCGTACTGCGCGTTGACCGTCACGCGCGTGCCCGCGCCGGTGGTGGGGAGGTCGTCGAAGCCGATCACCACCGCCGAGGCCGGGCCGGCGAGGCCCAGCGCGAGCAGGGCGGCCAGCACCACCATCCATCGCCGTCGCATCGTTCCCCCACCCCGGGTTCCGTTCCGCAAACCCTCCGACCCTCCCTCGACCGGGCCGGCCGGGTCAACCTCGCGGCCCGGGACGCCCGCACCGCGCGCGCGGGTGGCCTCTTTCGCCGGAAGCCGCAGTCGTCATAGGGTCGGCCCACCATGTGGGTCGCGCAGGCGGCGCGATCGACGACATCCAGGAGGGCGGCGCGTGGGCATCAGGGGTCGGTGGCGAGGTGCCCGCGTCGCGGCGGCCGTCGCACTGCTCGTGCTCGGCGGCGCGGGGAGCGCCGCCGCCGCCCCGCCCTTCG
>DATMJR010000040.1:0-4000 GCA_035553775.1 Miltoncostaeaceae bacterium
GCCAACCCACCCGGGGGCGGGGCCGGCCACGGCGACCGCCGCCCTCGCCGCGTGCGACAGTAGTGGGAGGAGGCGCACACGGGCGCCGGGGGACGGCAGGCGGACGGCTCGCCCCGCCCTCGCCCGCGCGGGACGCGACGAGGGCGGCGGGCACGGGGAGCCCCGCGCCCGCCGCGGCGATGGCTGGCGCCGCGCCGGCAGGGCGCCGCACGAACACGACGGAGGTGGGACGCATCGACACCGGGGACGATTTCGCCGGCCTGGGCCTGGCGCCGGAGCTGCGGGACGCGCTGACGGGCCTGGGCTACGAGGAGCCCACGCCGATCCAGCGGGAGTCCATCCCGCCGCTGCTGGGGGGACGTGACCTGCTGGGCAACGCCGCGACGGGCACGGGCAAGACCGCCGCCTTCGCGCTTCCCCTGCTGCAGCGTACGGCGCCGCACGGCGAGGGGCGGGGGCCGCGCGGGCTGGTGCTGGTGCCCACGCGCGAGCTGGCGGTGCAGGTGTCGGAGGCCGTGCATCGCTACGGCCGCGCGCTCGGCGCGCGGGTGGTGCCCATCTACGGGGGCCAGCCGATCGGGCGCCAGCTGCGCGGGCTGGAGCGCGGCGTCGACGTGGTGGTGGCCACCCCGGGGCGGGCGCTCGACCACCTCGCCCGCGGGACGCTGCGGCTGGACGACGTCGCCGTGGTGGTGCTCGACGAGGCCGACGAGATGCTCGACATGGGCTTCGCCGAGGACATCGACGCGCTGCTGGAGGGCGCCCCGGAGGCCCGTCAGACGGTGCTGTTCTCGGCGACGATGCCCGCGCGCATCGGGGCCATCGCGCGCCGGCATCTGCGCGACCCCGTGCGCATCGCGATCGGCGCCCCCGCGGAGACCGGTGCCACGCCTCAGGTGCGCCAGAGCGCCTACGTGGTGCAGCGCGCGCACAAGGCGGCGGCGCTCGGCCGCATCCTCGACGTCGAGGCGCCGGCGGCCGCGATCGTCTTCTGCCGCACGCGCGTGGAGGTGGAGCAGCTCACCGAGACCCTCAACGGTCGCGGTCACCGCGCCGAGGCGCTGCACGGCGGCATCGGCCAGGAGCAGCGCGACCGGGTGATGGGGCGGCTGCGCGCGGGGGCCGCCGACCTCCTGGTGGCCACCGACCTGGCGGCGCGCGGGCTCGACGTGGAGCAGCTCACCCACGTCGTCAACTTCGACGTGCCCTCCGCTCCGGAGTCGTACGTGCACCGCATCGGACGGGTGGGGCGCGCCGGGCGCGAGGGCGTGGCGATCACCCTGGCCGAGCCCCGCGAGCACCGCCTGCTCAAGAACTTCGAGCGCGTCACCGGCCGGCGCATCGCGATCGAGCGGGTGCCCACCCTGGCCGACGCCCGCGCCCGCCGGCTCGACATGACGCGCGCGACCCTGCGCGAGGCGATCCTCGAGGACGACCTCGACCGGTTCCGGGTGGTGGTGGAGCCGCTCACGGACGAGTTCGACGTGATGGAGATCGCGCTCGCCGCCGTCAAGCTCGCCCAGGACTCCCTCGCCGGCGGCGGCGAGGACGAGCAGGAGATCCCGGAGCCGCGGATGCCGCGGGAGCCCGTCGGCGGCCCGCGGGACCAGGGCCGCCGCGGCGGCGCACGCGCCCGCGGCGACGGTCCCGCCGCCGGGACGACGCGGCTGTTCATCGGAGCCGGCCGCCGTGCCGGGGTGCGGCCCCAGGACCTGGTGGGCGCGGTCACGGGGGAGTCGCGCCTCAGCGGGCGGGACGTCGGCGCGATCCAGATCGCCGACGCCTTCTCGCTGGTCGAGGTGCCGGAGTCGGCCGCGGACGAGGTCATCGCCGGTCTGCGCGGGGGAACCCTCCGCGGCCGGAAGGTGACCGTGCGCCGCGAGCGCGGCCGCCCGTAGGCGGCCGGAGCACGATCGGGGGCGGCGACGACCGGCGGGGCGCTCATGATCCCCTCCACGCGCGTGTGCCGAGCCCGACACCGCGCAGGGCGGGCGGACACGAGGCTCGCCGGACCGGCGGCAGGCGGGGGGACCGGATGGCGCGGACGATCTACTACACGGCCACCACGCTCGACGGCTTCCTCGCCGACGACGCCGGCGGCCTGGACTGGCTGTTCGAGGTGGAGGGCGGCGACGCGCCCGACGGGTTCGCGGAGTTCTTCGCCGGGGTGGGCGCGATGGCGATGGGCGCGACCACCTACCGCTGGGTGCTCGACCACGAGGACCTGCTCGGGTCGCCCGGGAAGTGGCGCGAGTGGTACGGGGACACCCCGGCCTGGGTGCTCACGCACCGCGACCTGCCGCCCGTCCCGGAGGCGGCGATCACGTTCGCGCACGGGGACGTGGCGGCGGTACACGCCGCGATGGCCGCGGCCGCGGGGGAGCGGGCGATCTGGATCATCGGCGGAGGCGACCTGGCCGGGCAGTTCGCCGACCGCGGCCTGCTCGACGAGGTGGTCGTCGACGTCGCCCCGGTCACCGTGGGGGCGGGGGCGCCGCTGCTGCCCCGTCGCCTCACGGCGGCACAGCTGGAGCTGGTGGACGTGGAGCGGCGCGGCCAGTTCGCCCGGCTGTCGTACCGGGTGCGCAGGTAGGCCCGCCCGCGGGGAGATCCCGGCACGGCTCGCCCGACGGCCGTGAGCGGAGGCGCGGGCGAGGGTAGGTCCCGGGCGACCGGCCCTCAGCCCAAGGAGTCGCCCTGACCGTCGTCCTCGCCATCCGCTGCGCCGACGGCGTCGTGATCGCCTCGGACAGCCAGATCACCGATTCCGACCGCGGCATGAGCTTCCCGGCGCAGAAGCTCCACCACCTCGGGGACCACGCGGCCTGGGCGGGCAGCGGCGCCCGCGGCGTGCTGAGCGATGTGGAGCGGACGCTGGACGCACGGGCCGACGAGGTGCTGGCGGCCGACCAGGTGAGCCACGCGCTGCAGGAGATCGCCCTGCCGATCCTGCGCCACCACTACGCCAACTTCATCCCCGAGGTGCCCGGGGAGGCGACCGAGGGGACGCCGTCGGCCTACCTGCTGGCCGCGGGCTACAGCGAGGGGAAGCCGTTCATCGTCGAGATCAACCCCAACGGGATGGTCAGCCGCTACGAGGACATCGGGTTCCACGCGATCGGCAGCGGCGCCCCGATGGCACAGCAGGCGGGCGCGCTGCTGGCCCACTTCCGCATGGTGAGCCGGCCGGTCGACTACGGGGTGCTGGCCGCGGTGCGGGTGATCGAGGCGCTCAGCGTGACCTCGCCGCAGGTGGGCCTCGAGGTCGACGTGGCGCGGATCACCCCCGAGGGGGCCCGGCACCTGGAGGAGGACGAGATCGACGCGGTGCGCGCGGACGTCACGCGGTGGGTCGAGGCCGAGCAGGAGCTGCTGGACGGCTTCCTGGGGTAGCCGGGGGCCGCCCGCGCCGGCCCCCCGCACGGATGCCCCACTCCCTGTCGTCGTCGCACCCCGGGCGACGATGAACGGGGCGGCGCCCTCTACGGCGTGGCCACGATCACGGGGGGCAGGGGGTCGCGGACGGTGACGGTGACCGTGGCCCGGGCGCTGCGCCCGGCGCGGTTCCGGGCGGTGAGCGTGATCACGTGGGTCCCCGGGCGCAGGGACGGCGCGACCGTGCTGCCGGTGCCCAGGCGCCCCTGCAGGGAGGAGATCCACACGAGGCGGCCCCCGCCGAGCGTACCGTCGCGCGGATCGGCGGCCACACCGGTGAGCGGCACGGGGACGTCCGGATCCACCGCCGTGCCGTCGGCGGGCCCGGTGATCGCGACGCGCGGGGGCGAGGCCGGGGCGCGGAAGCGGCCCCCGGTGGTGGCGGTGCCGGTGAGGACGCCGTCGGTGACCACGACGCGGAAGCGGGGCCGGGGACCACCCGGGAGGGTCCGCATGTCCACCCGCAGGCGGGACGGCCGGATCTTGGACGCGATGGGGGTGAACCGGCGCCCGTCGGGGCTGTAGAGCACCGTCGAGAAGAGCCGGCCGCCGTCGGGGTCGCGCG
>DATMJR010000041.1:0-16276 GCA_035553775.1 Miltoncostaeaceae bacterium
GGACCCCTGGTGCGGTCGCTGCAGCGCGAGCTGCGTCGCCGCGGGGCGCGCATCGCGGTGGACGGCCGATTCGGTCCCGCCACCCGCCGCGCCGTTCAGCGGCTCCAGCGGCGGATGCGCATGCGTCCCACCGGGGTCGCCGACGCCCCGCTCATGCGCCGCCTCGGGCTCCAGACCCTGCAGGCGGCCGCGTCCGCCCCGCGGCGCGTGCCCGCGACGCTGCCCTCCCATCTGGGCATGGCGCTCTGGCCGGCGGCCGGGCGGCTCAGCTCCCCGTTCGGCCCCCGCTGGGGCCGCATGCACGAGGGCATCGACATCACCAACCGCAGCGGCACGCCGATCGTGGCGGCCCTGGGCGGGGTGGTGTCGTTCACCGGCTGGTACGGCGGCTACGGGCAGCTCGTGCGCGTGGACCACGGCGGCGGCCTCGAGACCCGCTACGCCCACCTGTCGCGCATCGACGTGGCCCCGGGTGAGCCCGTGGCCCCCGGGGACCCCCTCGGCCGCATGGGCACCACGGGCAGCTCCACCGGCGTCCACCTCCACTTCGAGGTGCGGCTCGAGGGCCGCCCCTACGACCCGCTCACCGCCCTGCCGCCGCGGGCGGCCGCCGCGGCCCGGTAGTCGTGCTGGTCGCCCAGCTGCTCGCGCTGGTCGACCGGCTCGCGCCGGCCGCGCTGGCCGAGGACTGGGACAACGTCGGGCTCATCGTGGGGCGTCACAACCGGCCCGTGCGCCGCGTGCTGGTGGCGCTCGAGCTGCGGGATGAGGTGCTGCACGAGGCGCGGGAGCGCGGGTGCGACACCGTGCTCACCCACCACCCCACGATCTTCCCGGCGCTGGCCGCCGTCACCGACGGGGCCCCCGCCGCCGAGCTGGTGCTCTCGGCGGCCGAGTCGCGCACCACCGTCGTCGCCGCCCACACCAACCTCGACGCGTGCCACGGAGGGCTCAACGACCAGCTCGCGGAGATGCTCGGCCTCAGCGGCACCCGCCCGCTGCGACCGCACCCCGCGCGCGCCGGCGAGGGCCTCGGCCGCATCGGGCGCGCCGGCCCGGGTCCCCTGGAGGCGCTGGTGCGGCGGCTGGAGGCGGCACTGGAGGGCGCGCGCGTGGACTACGTGGGCGACCCGGGGGCCCGGGTGGAGCTCGTCGCGTGCTGCACGGGCTCCGGGGCGTCGCTGATCCCCGACGCCCGCGCCGCCGAGGTCGACGTGTACGTCACCGGGGACCTCACCTACCACGACGCCGACCGCGCGCAGGGGATGCCGCTGGTGCTCGCCCCCCACGCGGCGACCGAGCGGATCGCCCTGCGCCGCTGGTTCCGCACCCTGGAGCGCGCCCTGGCCCGGGAGGGGGCGGAGGCCCTGTTCGCCGAGGCCGACACGGACCCCTGGCACCGCGCGGGCGGCGGGCGCCCGGCGGGCGGTGCGCGCTGAGGGCACCCTCGCCGCCCCCTCGCACACCCCGCCGCGTGTTGTGGGCGAAAGAGGCGTCGGCTATCCTCCGGCGACCCCGCGGGTGTAGCTCAGTTGGCTAGAGCGTCTGCTTGCCATGCAGAAGGTCGTGGGTTCGAGTCCCATCACCCGCTCCTCACGACGGCCCGCCCCGGCGGGCCGTCGTCGTTGCGGAGCCCTCGCGCGCCGGCCCGGTCGCGGGGCGGGCGCTTGCTAGGCTGACCCCTCCGCCGGCGTCGGCCGGACGGCCACGGGGCGACGTGGCGAAGTGGGAACGCAGCGGTCTGCAAAACCGCCATGAACCGGTTCGACTCCGGTCGTCGCCTCCTCGCGGAGCATCGCCCGCCTCAGGGGTATCTGGGTTCGCCTCGACCGATCACTGGCTCCCGGTACCCAGCTGGTCTCCTCGGCCACGCAGCGGCCCCTAAACCGGGGCGAGGGTCGCAGCCGCCCGAAGTCCCGACGGCGCCGACACGACCGCGACGGGCCGCCTGCTCGTCGTGACCACCTTGCGGGCCTTCATGTCACGGCCCGTGGCCTGGGACCAGTTCGAGATGATCATCATCATGTCGTCGCGAATCGGGCCCGGGAGATACAGAAGGGGGGCGTTCGCCGTGATGTCGAACGCCCGCGCCTCGATCATGATGAGTAGACGCGACATGAGCGGCGCGAGTTCGAAGAAGTTCTCGGCCACGACCGGCACCGGCAACCCGACGTGCTGCGCCATCTTCCTGAGGCGGCCCTCGGGGGTGTCGGCGACCGCGCGCAGCTCACGCACGATCGGGGAGTTGCCCATCACCGTGAGGTGGAACCACGCCATCGTCGCGACATGGACGAACTCCTCGCGCGCCAGGGTGCCTGCCTGTCGCCGGTCCCGCAGCATCGAGCCAAGGCGCTGCGCCAGGGTGGCGATGGCGGCGTCGTCGGTGGATTTAGGGCCGACCTGGTTGTTTGCGTTCTCGATGCCACGCCAGACCTCGCGCATGAACTCTTCAAGCGTCGAGACGAACGCCGTGTTGGAGGCGGAGGGACGGTGGAACGGATACGGCTCGTCCCTCGGGCCGTTGTGGACCAGGGGCACGCCGAACATCCGCCAATAGGCGTTCCGGCGCGAGGCCCGCGGATCGGGCCGCACCCAGGTAACGAGCCCGGAGATTCCGAGCGGGTCTTGGGGCGCGTAGAACAGGGCCTCCGTCGTCGCCGCCCACACCTGCGCCAGCGGGTCCTGGAGGACCCCGAGCCGCTCGCCGTGGACGAACTCGCTCAGCACTCGCATCATGACCTCGTAGATGCGCGTGTTCTCGATCAGGTACGCGTAGATGAGGTGGTCGAACCGGCAGGGGATTCGGATGCCCGGCACCCGCTGGCGGTGGATGAGGTCGAAGTAGGCGGGGGCGTTGTCGATCCAGGTGCCGCACCCCCCGGCGCACCAGGTGGGGAGCCCCACCCCGGGCACGGCCCAGTCCTGGTCGACGCCGATCGCGCAGTTCTGGACGTCGAGCCATGCCGTCTCGAGCAGGTCGGCGACCTGCCGCGGGTGCAGTGCCAGGGGCCCGAAGCCTTCCCCGGCGGCTCGCCGCACGGCGCCCCCGCCGCGAACGAGATGCTCCTCTTTCTGCATGAGGCGTGCGAGTTGGACGAACATGCTAGGCCTCCTCTTCCACGGGCGGCGCCTGCGCGTCAGCCTCCATCGCCTCCGCGACGACGGCGGTTCGAACCGCCCGCCGGTCCGTGGGCTGCCCGTCGTCGCCCCGGTTGATCCGGCGGACGTCAGGACCGCGAAGTTGATCACGCAACGCCTCGTACAGCCGCAGCAGGAGCTTCTGCTCGGTGCTCAGCTCGGGGATGTTCGTACTCACGCTCTTCCGTCTCCTCTCTAAGCCGCCCGGGGCACCGCGGAGCCGAGCCGCAGGACCCACCGTTCGTACTGCGTCGCGACCTGCCGGGCGTGCCCCGGGCGCGTCGCCGCGAGGTAGCCCGATAGCGCCATGAGCCGGAGCCCCTCCTGCCGCAGCAGGTGATGCGAGGTGAGAAGGGCCTCTCCACGCTCGCGCAGGAGCGCCGCCAACGCCGCCGGCGCCACGCGCCGGGGGTCGACCAGGCGCGTGAGGGGATGCCCGCGGAACGCGTCCATCCGCTGCTGCAGGCAGGTGCCCGCGATCGCCGGCAGCGCCGGCACGGACGCCGCCAGGATCCGGCGCAGCCCGGGCGGCGCCTTGGCGAGCGGATGGGCCCGGGTCCAGGCGGCCGCGAGGTCGTTCCAGGGCCCGGCGCCGTAGAGCCGGACGCACATCTCCACCCCGAGCAGGACCCGGATCCACGGAACCGGATGCGGATCACCCCGCGTGTCGCGGAACACGTAGCCGTCCTCCCCGGAGAGGACGTCGTGCAGCGTCGCCACGCTGGCGTACCCGCCATAGCAGAAGCCGATGGCGTCGGCGGCCACCTCCGAGGACCAGGAGGACCATGCGCTCGCCAGCGCGGGGTCGGTACGGAGGGCCACCGCGAGCGCCCGCGCCAGCTCGTCGTTCCATCCGAGCGCCCCGGCGATCTGGTGACCCGCCTCGTGCAGAAGGGCCGTAGGGCGGTAGAGATTGTGCCGGGTCACCTTGATCGCGGCGACCGGGCTCGGGGATCCGCGGTCCCACAGCCGAAGGCCCGCGCGCAGGATCGATGCGCCCATGCCCTTGTCCACGTAGGTCAGCACCGGGGGCGTCGGATGACCGAGCGGCCCGAGCACGCCCTGCATGGCCGACTCGGCCAGGAGGTCGAGCGCTCGCAGGATCGCGGCCAGCCGTGGGCTGGTGCGGCTGTTGACCGCGTCGCCGAAGAAGTCGACGAGGGTTTCGACCTGCGTGAAGCGGCGGCGGAACGCGACGACCCGCCGCCGCAACCGCTCCAGGTCCTCGGGCGTCCGGGCCGCGCCGAGCTCCGCCGCCAGCACCTCCGACTCGCGCCGGAGCTGCGTCACCGATTCCTTCAGTCGGCGGCGGACCGCGAGGTCGAGGTACCGCTCGAGCCCGCCCCACGCCGTCGCGCTGGCGAAGTCCTCCGGGTTGTCGAGCGCAACCGTCGCCGCCCCCCAGTGTGCGATCTGCCGCGCCACCTGCACCCGGACGGGGTCCCGCAGCTCGACGCCTGGCTCGCGAACCGCGATCACCGGTGGAACCCCGGGACGGTGCGGACCTGCGGCACGATCCCCGCGAGGCCGCGGCCGGCCGCGGCGAGCGCGGCGGCCGACGGCGAGCGCCCCTGCAGGACGTCCCGCACGACGGAGACCATCGACGGGGCCGGGATCACGACGAGAATGGTCAGGCCGTCGGCCGGCGCGTCGGCGGCGTCCACGAACTCCCTCGCCCTCTCCTGGAAGTAGCGGCTGGTCGCCGACGCGAGGGTGTCGAGAAGCCGTTCCACGATCCACGAGATGACCGCGTCCCCGGCCACCGACAGCAGGTGCCTCGCGGGACCCGCGAGCCCCCGGGCGACCGCGGCGAACTGCTCCTCGGACTCCGCCTCGGACAGCACGTGGATGTGGTTGAGGGCGCGGGTGCTGAAGACGGACCGGAGCGCCGCGTCCCAGCTCCGCCGCCCCAGCGTGAGCGCCCCCCGCGCGTCCCGCTGCCGCAGGCGTGCGGCGACCGCCTGGGCGTCGGTCTCCGAGAGGTAGACGCCCACCCGCACCGCGGCGACCGCGGAACGTAGGTCGAAGGTGATGTTCACCTCGCTCGGGCGCGGGGCGGCCCCCGGTCGGACCGTCGCCGCCCGCACGCCGGACAACTCGAGGTAGTAGAAGCGCTGGCCCACGGCCACCCGGTCGCGGACCGCCAGGTGGTGCGGGCCGACCGCCGTGCCGAGCCCGGGCTCCTGGAGCAGGAGGCCCGCCGCGGCGGGCGTCAGCGGGTGGAGCTGCGACCATGCGGTGCGCGCGCGGGACCCGAGGCCCGGCACCCGTCGCTCGTGCAGGGCGATCCGGCTGAGCCAGGTGCCCGGCAGCGCCTCGTAGAGGTGGACGCGGGCCCGCACGGGCAGGCTGGTGACGCCCCGCGCCCGTAGGAAGGCCTCGAGGCTCGTACCGCCGAACGACGTCACGCTACGGGCGATCTGGGGCGTGAGCGTGACGTCGAACACGCGCGTGTACTTCTTGTAGTAGAAGCGCGGCCTGCGCGGCCGGGGCATCAGCACCCACGTGCCCGCCGGGCCCGAGACCTCGAGCTGGGGGAGGTCGGGCCGCAGCAGCGACGCCGGGACGTTGCGAGCGGCCGCCTCGTTGAAGGCCTCGAGCGTCTCCGCCTCGAGCCGGGTCGCGTCGGTGAACGCGTCCCCCGGCAGGGATGCGACCCGTCGCACGGTGTCCTCCACCGTGGTCGCGAGCGCCTCGGCGGCGAGCGTCCGCGAGTCCTCGCCCTCCTCGCCGACCGCCAGCCGCAGCCCCGTGTCGACGATCGCCCGGGCCAGGGGCACGGCGGCCTCCCGGCCGATGTACCTCTCGACGAGGGTCGCCAGATGCCCCGCGAGGAAATCGACGACCCGCGGCCGGCCAATCGCGTCGATGCCAAGCTTCAGCCCGGCCCGGATCGCCGGGAGGGCGGCGATCACGGCGGGGATGAACTCCTCGAGGGCGGGCCGCGGGTCCTGCCCGCGCTCGAGGCCGGACAGCCGCTCGATCAGCCGGGCGCGCGCGGCGTCGAGCTCGGGGACGGCGGCGGTCTCCGGCTGCGCGGCCGGGGTGAGGGCCTCCGTGACCGCCGCCTCCTGCTCCTCGGCGGCGGGCAGGAGCAGGAGCTCGGCCAGGCGCTCGTCCATCTGCGCCTCCATGTCCTCCAGACTCACCGCCGCCTCGTGGGCCAGCTCCTCGGAGGCCTCCTCCTCCGTCTCGCGAAGGAGGACCCGCGCCACCCTCTGAGCGACCGGGCGCAGGCCCGCCGGGAGGCGGTCCATCGCGAAGCGGAGGACGCGCTCCAGCAACGGCCGCACGAGCCTCTTGAGACCCTCCAGCACGGGCCCGAGCACCACCCCGAGCCCACGGCGCGCGAGGTTGACGGCGCCCCGGACGACGGAGCCGGCCTTCCTGACCAGTCCTCCGATGAAGGCCTCGAAGGCCGGGTTACCCGTCTGCGAGGGCCCGGGAGCCACCTCCTCGACGATCCGGTCCACCCGGGCCTCGTCGAGCTGCGCGAGATCGTGACGACCGAGGGCCGCCGCGACCCGGTCTACGGCCGCCTCTGCCTGGCCGGCGAGGGGCTCCAGCCACCGCTCGAGCGCCCGCTCCACGGACGCCTCCTGCGCCGAGCCCACCGGCGCCGCGTGCTCGGCGGATATCGCCGCGGCCTCCGCGGCCAGCTCCGCCAGGCCCTCGTGGAAGCTCCAGTCCTGGAGCTCGGCCATGACCCCCGCGAGCATCTCGAGGTCGCGGTCGACCACGCCGGCCTCGCCCTCAAAGCGGCTGAGGAAGGGCGTCTCGTTCAGGGAGGCGGCGGGCGTCCACCCCCCGCTCGCCGGCGCCTCCTCTGCCGGCGTCAGGGCCGAGCGGAAGGGGCTGTCCGCGGGGGCCAGCGACTGCCCGGGCGAGCTCGCCGCCTCCTCGAGGAGGTCGGTCGCCGCGGCCAGCCCGAGGAACGGGTTCTGCTCGGCGTACGCCTCCTCGGCGAGCCCCACGAACGGGGGCGACTCCCCCAGGTCGACGAACCCGTTCCCATCATGCATCTTCGGCCTCCTTGGGAGTGTCGGGCGGGCCGGGGGAGCCGGATGGCCTCCCGGCCGACCTCCGCGCCGCACGTCTCACCGTCGCCAGCAGGTCCTCGGGCGACAGCGCCCCGAGGGGCACCCGCGTCGGCGTCAGGGCCACGACCGTGACCCGCTGGCCCTCTCCGCCGATCTGGACCAGCGTGGTGAGGGGCCATCGGGTGAAGACCCTCTCGACGGTCGAGCCCGGCAGCACGTCCGCGCCGAGCACGATCACGTCCGGCCGGGACACGGAATCGCCGGGTAGGCGGTCGAGGGGACGGCGGGTGCGGGCGAGCGCCACCTCGGGCCCCCGGAGGGCGCCGATGACGATCTCGCTGAGCATCGTCGACATGGATGCCTCGTGTACGAGGACTCGGAGCGTCGCGGAGGAGTGCATCGGGTGGTGGGGTGGATGTACGACGCGGGCGGGGTGCCGCGCATCGACCGGAGGGACCACCCGCGCGGCGACGAGGGACCGGGCCGGGTGCACCCGCCGGGGCGGGCCTGCGCCGGCCCGCCGTGGTCCCCCCGGATCACTCCCTGCGCGCCAGCACCGCGGCCGCCTGGGCCCGCCCCCGGACCCCGAGCTTGTCGAGCACCCGGCGGACGTGGTTCTTGACGGTGGGCAGCTCGATCGCCAGCTCCTGCGCGATCTCCTTGTTGGAGAGGCCCTCCCGCAGGAGTTCGGCGACCTGGCGCTCGCGCCGGGTCAGCTGACCCAGGGCGTCGCCGGCGAGGCGCTCGTGCTCGGCGAGGCGGCGGACGAGCGATGCGACGAGGCGCGGGCTGCACAGCACCTCGCCGACCGCCGCGCTCTGGACCACCCGGATCAGCTCCGCGAGCGACTGGTCGCGGGTGACGTACCCGGTCGCCCCCGCGGCGGCGAGGGCGAAAACCTCCTCCTCGTCGTCCCGGAGCCCGAGTGTCACGACCCGGCTGCCGGGATGCACCCGCCGCAGACGCCGGACGGCCTCGACACCCGGGTGCGCGGCCACGTCGAGCACGACGACGTCGGCCGCCGTGCCCGCCAGGTCCCGCTCGTCGGCCGTCGTCGCGCAGACCTCGAAGCCCGCCTCGGCGAGCGCGCGCGCCAGGCCCTCCTGGTAGAGGCGCACGACGGACACGACCGCCACGCGGAGCGGATGGGGCGAGGCCGCCATCCACCGACGTTAGGAGCGGTCTTCGACAGAGGCATGCGGGGAAACCCCAACGGATCTGCCGCTCGACTCCTCGAACTGATCCGAACTATCGGTCGAGCCGCCCGACGATCCGCCTCGTCCAGCACCCCTCGCGTCCCCGCTGACGGAGATCCTCCCGGGCCATTGCCGACCGCGGCCCCAGAGGACCTCCCTGTCGCTCCGGAAGCGTCGCCGACGGGCTCGAGGTCGCACGGGTGCGACGGCGGCGGCCTCGCCAGTCCGCCGCCGCCTCCCTCAGCGGACCGCGCGCGCCACGAGCTCCACGATCGCCGCCTCCTCGGCGGGTCCGAGCTCCCGCAGGGCGAAGGAGGTCGGCCACATCGCGCCGTCGTCGAGGTTCGCCGCGTCGTTGAAGCCCAGGGTCGCGTACCGCGCCTTGAACTTGTGGGCGCTCTGGAAGAAGCAGATGACCTTGCCGTTCTTCGCGTACGCCGGCATGCCGTACCAGGTGCGCGGCGCGAGCTCCGGTGCGGTCTCGGTGATGAGCACGTGGAGGCGCTCGGCGATGATCCGGTCGGCCTCCGGCATCTCGGCGATCTTCGCGTGCACCTCGGCCGCGCCGTCCGCTGCGCGGCTCCTCTTCAGCTCACGGGCACGCTCCTTCACGGCCGCGCGCTCCTCGGCGGTGAACTCGCCCGTCTCCTCCGGTGCGCCCATCGCCCTCTCCCCGTGTCGCCCGCGGCCTCCCGGTAGTTTGTACAACTGAACATCTGCGATGGCAACGTTCCGCGGCCGCCACACGCCTGCCACAATCGCCTGCCGTGACCGCACGACCGTCCGCCGACCCCCCGGTAACCGAGTTCGCCGGGCAGCTGCTGTTCCGGCTCTGGCGCGCGTCGCACACGCGCACCGGCGAGGCGCTCGCGTCCCTCGGCCTGACGCCGGCGCTGTTCGCGCTGCTGAACGTGGTGGGCGCCCGGGAGGGAGCGATTCAGCAGGAGCTGGGCGCGGCGCTCGGCATCGACCGTAGCACGATGGTGTCGCTGGTCGATCAACTGGAGGAGGCGGGTCTAGCGCGCCGCCGCACGTCCGCGGCCGATCGCCGGGCGCGCGAGGTGGCCATCACCCCCGAGGGCCGGCGCCGTCTGCGGCGGGCGCGCCAGAGGATCGCGCAGGTGGAGGACGAGACGCTCGCCGGTCTCAGCGCGGAGCAGCGGCGCGAGCTCGTGACGCTGCTGCGCCGCGCCCTCGATGCCGCGCCCCCGCAGCCGCTGTGGAGCGCGACCGAGGAGCAGTGAGCGCCGGCTCGTCCTGTACCCCCCGGGGGGTTTCCGGGACCGCGCCGCGAGGAATGGGCCGCAGAATGCCCGCCGCGCAGATCATCTCGACCGCCGACCTGGAGCTCGCGCTGGCCGCGCCGGCGCCGGTGGACGAGGTGCTGGCCGCCGACGCCGAGGCGCCGCGCCGCGCGCGTCAGCTGATCGACGCCCTGGACGGGTGCTGCCTGCCGCCGGCGCGCATGAGCGACGTGTTCGTCGCCATCAGCGAGGCCGTCACCAATGTCGTCCTGCACGCGTACGGGCCGGGACGCACCGGGCGGCTCCACCTGAAGGCGTGGGCGCTCGACAACACGCTCGCGGTCCTGATCGCCGACGACGGTTGCGGGTTCGACCCGGGCAGCGCCTTCCGGTCCGAGCGGACGGGGCTGGGGCTGGGCCTGTCGCTCATGCGGACCGTCGCGACCGAGATGAGCGTGGTGTCGCTACCCGGCGCCGGCGCGCGGGTCCTCATGATCTTCCGCCCGTAGCCCCGGGTCCGGCGGCCGGCGCAGCAGGATCACCGCGTCGGGCACGGGCGGCGCGGGGGTGCCCGCGAGCCCCCTGTGCGACGCGCAGTACGGCCGGCCACGGAGGGCGTCCCGCCCGCAGGGCGCACCCTTCCTGTTCGTCGCGGCGCACCTCGCGAGGGGAGCGGTGCGCGCCTGGTCGAGCGCCGCCTGGAGTTCGGCCAGCTGGCGGTGCATCACCTCGAGCGCCTCGAGCGTGCGGTTGAGCGCCAGCAGCGGGCGCACCTCGCGGAAGGCGAGGCGCGAGGCGCGCTCCGGTTCCGCCCCCTGGCGGAGCTGCTGGACCGCGCCCTCGCAGCAGCGCAGCAGCTGGCGCTTGCCCACCGGGGCGTCCGGGTCGCGCAGCAGGGGCTTGAGCTCGGTGAACAGGGTGCGGCTGTGTTCGTACATGACGGGATCCCCGTGGTCCTCTGATGCCCGCCGCTGCCCGACGGGGTGCGCGGGGAAACCGGGACCCGGACGCCGGCGCGGCGCCCTCCCTCCCCGGGGGTGCGCGGCCGGCGGTCACCCTTCAGATCCGGCGGAAGCGCCGGCGCCCGGCCGGGCCCGCCGGCCGGACCCGGCCGGCCGGGAGGCGACGACCGGAGCCGGGGGTCGACGTGGAGGTCGTCGATGCGCACCGTCGCGCCGCTGATCGGGCTCACACGGAACATCACCTCCGTCCAGTCGGAGGGGTTCTGCTTGTCCAGGCCGAACTGGCCGGCGGCCGGCGAGGACGTCGTGGTGGGCGCGGAGCGCCCCTGCGGCGCGACGTGCTCGTAGGGCGTGACCGACCACGGGCTGTTGCGCGTGGCCCGGTGGAGGCCTCCACCCGGATGTCGAACGTCCTGTCGCGGAAGCCGCGGACGGTGTTTCGCGGTGAGACGGAAGGTGGGGGACTCGTCGGTCACGCACGCGGGCGGGCTGGTGATCCCGGCCCCGGGCGCCAGTTCCATCGCGGAGGTGTCGGGGCCCTGGGCGAGCGCCTGGTCGTGGTCGGCGACCAGCGCCGCGATCCCGGACACCGTCCAGCCGTGGTCCGCCGTCCCGAAATCACCGCCGGGGGCGAGCGGGTACCAGGCGCTGTCGTTGTCGGAGGAGAAAGCCTGGGCGGCCGCGGCGTCGCAGGGGGCGCCCCGGGCGGCGGACGGAGCCGCGACGGCGCCGACGGCGCGGCCGCACGGACCAGCGTCCGGCGGAGCGCGCGATTCCGGGAGCGTGACACGGACGACCTCCGTGTCGTCACCGGCGACCTCGTGTCGCCGCTCGGTGCATCATCCGGTGCACGCGCGACGGGCGCCACGCGTGCTGGACGATCCTCTGCGCAGCGTGCGCAGCGTGCGCAGCGTGCGCAGCGTGCGCAGCGTGCGCAGCGTGCGCAGCGTGCGCGGCGGGGCGTCGCCTGAGCCTGCTGCCGGGGAGGGGCCTCGCGGGCCGGCGACGGCCGGCCCGCGGACCGCGTGCCCTACGAGCCCCGCCGCTCCTTCACGAGGGCGGTGAGCTTGGGGACGATGTCGTTGACGTCGCCCACCACGCCGAAGTCGGCGAACGTGAAGATCGGGGCGTTGGGGTCCTTGTTGATCGCCACGATCGTCTGCGAGCTCTGCATGCCGACCTTGTGCTGGATCGCGCCCGAGACGCCGAAGCCGATGTAGAGCTTGGGCGCCACGGTCTTGCCGGTCTGGCCGATCTGGGTCTGGTACGGGTACCAGTTGGAGTCGACGACGGCGCGCGTGGAGGCCACCGCGCCCCCCATCGCCGCCGCCAGCTCCTCGAGGGGCTTGAAGCCCTCGGGTCCGCCCAGGCCGCGACCGCCGGTGACGAGGATGTCGGCCTCCTCGATGGAGGGGCCCGTCTGCTCCTCGTGGGCCTGCTCCACCATGACGGCCTTGGCCGAGTGCTCGGCGGGTGCGTAGCCGATGTTCTCGACGGGGGCGTCGCCGCCGCCGCTCTCCGACGGCTCGAGCGCGCCCGAGCGGAAGAGGGCGATGCGCGGCGTGCCGACCCAGCCCACCTCGACCAGCACGGTGTCCTCGAGGGCGGTGGTGCTGCCCACCAGCTCGCCGTCCTGCGTGGACACGTCGTTGAGGTCCCAGTTGAGGCCCGCGTCGAGGCGGCCGGAGAGGCCGGCGGCGATGTCGCTGGCGAGCACCGAGGACGCGAACAGCACGTTGTCGAAGCCGTGCTCGCGCACCAGCGCCTCGATCACGTCGATGCGCGGCTGGGGCAGCGGCGCGGCGAGCTGCTCGTCGTCCGCGACGAACACGCGCGCGGCGCCGTAGCGGCCCGCCTGGGCCGCGATGTCCGCCACGCCCGAGCCGATCACCACGCCGGCGGTGTCGGGGTCGAGTGAGGCGGCCTTGCTCAGGGCGCCCAGGGAGCCCTTCTGGAGGGTGCCCTCGTGGTGCTCCAGGAAGACGAGCGTGCTCATACCAGCTTCCTCTCGATCAGGAACTGGAGGATCTTCTCCGCCCCGCTGCCGTCGTCCTCGATCTTCACGTTCTCGCCGCGCGAGGGCGGGTCTCCGAGGGTGCGGACGGTGGTGCGCGAGCCGGCCCGGCCCACCCGGTCCGCCTCGACGCCGAGGTCGGACAGCGACAGCGTCTCCTGGGGCTTCTTCTTGGCGCCCATGATGCCCTTGAGCGAGGCGAAGCGCGGCTCGTTGAGCGCGTCGGACACCGACAGCACGCAGGGCAGCGGCGCCCGGATGGTGTCGTAGCCGAACTCGGTCTGCCGCTTGGCCGTGACCGTGCCGTCGGCGACCTCGATCTCGGCGATCTGGGACACCATCGGCAGGCGCATGCGCTCGGCGACGGCCGCCCAGAGGCAGGCGCCGTTGCCGTCCGGCGTCTGGTAGCCGAACAGCACCACGTCGGGCTGCTCGCGCTCGAGCGCCTTCGCGAGCGTGTGGCTCGTGGCCACGAGGTCCGACCCCGAGGCCGCCTCGTCCGTGACGAGCACCGCGCGGTCGGCACCCATCGCGAGGCCCTTGCGCATGGACTCGAGGGCCCGGTTGGGGCCCATCGAGACGAGCACGACCTCGCTGCCGGCCTCCGACTCCTTCATGCGGATCGCCTGCTCCACGGCGTGCAGGTCGTACGGGTTGAGCACCCGGTCGCCCGAACGGTCGAGCTGCTTCGTCGCCGGATCGATCCGGCGGTTCAGCGCGGCGTCCGGCACCTCCTTGACGCATACCGCGATCTTCATCTTCCCCCTTCGCGTCCGCCGATCCGGTCCCCGCGTCGGCAGGCCCGCGGGTGTGCACCCGCGCCCGTGGGCCGGGCGGCGGGACCGCCCGCCCGTGGTCGTCCTCGCGTGGCGGCAGGTTATCTCACCGTCCCTACCCGGAATGCCCGCTCGCGCCCCGGCGCCCGGGCGCGGGGGACCGCTGCACCGCCGTCCCGGGGCACGGCGTCCCTGGGCGTACGGGCGCGGGGTCGTCGCCGGGCGGGGCGCGTCGCGGCCGGCCGCGACGCCGCCGGCCCGCCGTGCGGTCGCGGCGGCCCCCCTCGCCGGCGAGGAGCTAGAGGGACTCGAGGATCGTGAACTGGTCCCGGGTCACCGTGAGCTCGAGGATCCGCAGCACGGGCGCGGACGGGCGCAGCAGGCGCAGGCGGTCCGGGTGCGCGGCGCGCAGCGTCACAAGCGACCGGAACCCCGAGGAGTCCAGGTACCCGACCTCGGACAGGTCGAGCACCACGGGCTCGCCGTCCGGACGACCGGTCATCTCCGTGCTGACCCGCTCCTCGAACACGGGGGCGGTGGCGAGGTCGAGCTCGCCGACCACGGCCAGCAGGAGCACGCCCTCGGCGGGTCGCACCGTGATCGCGAAGGGCGGCTCGAGGTCGTGGGCGAGCCCGGCGCTCATCGGGCCCGAGTCTACGGGCCGGAGCCCGCGCAGGCGATGGCGCCGCGGGGCGGGGGAGGTCGTCGCGGCGTCGATGCAGGTTTCGGGGCCCCCGCGGCGGGAAGACGAGACCGCGTGGCGGTATCGCACGTGATCCCCTCCACCGATCCCCTCGCCGCGCTGGACGCCCCCGCGCCGCTGGATCTGCTGCTGCCCGCCGACACGTCGGCGCCGCGCCGTGCCCGCAGCGCTCTGGCGCGCCTGGAGGGATACGGGCTGCCGCCGGAGCGCCTGCAGGACGCGATGGTGGCGGTGAGCGAGGCGGTCACCAACGCGGTCGTGCACGCCTACGCCGGGTCGGGGGGCGCCGTGCGGCTCAAGGCCTGGGCGCGTGACGAGACCCTCGCGGTGGTGGTGCGCGACGAGGGGTGCGGTTTCGACCCGGGCAGCACCTTCCGCGGCGAGCGGACGGGCCTGGGTATGGGCGTGTCGGTGATGCGCAGCGTCGCGAGCGAGATGCGCATCGTCACCCGGCCGGGCGCCGGGGCCGCGGTCTTCCTGCTGTTCCGCCCCTGAGGACGCCGGGGGCGCCGGGCGCAGGGCCCGGCGCCCCGCGCGGCTAGCGGAGGACCTCCTCGACCAGCGTGCCGTCCGGCCGGCGCAGGATCACGGACAGCTCCACGTCGGCCCCGCGCACGCGGGCCCGGTCGAGCAGCGACACCAGCACGACCTTCCGCGCGTCGGTCACCGTCAGGACCGGCGCGGTGAAGGTGCGCCGCAGCACGCGGTTGCCGACCCGGCTGTTGCGCTGCTGGGGAACCCGGCGGCCGGTGCGGGCGTCGCGGTAGATGAACGTGTACCTGCCCGTCGCCTCCAATGCGACGCGCGTCACCATGCGCACCTGGTCGGCGCGCGGCGCCCGCGTCGGCTGCGGCGGCGCCAGCGGCACGATGGGGTCCACCAGCGCGGGCGGGGCCGGCGCGGGTGCCGGGGCGTCGCCCGTCACGACCAGCTGGGAGGACGCCACCGAGTTGCGCAGCGGCGCGGTGACGCTCGCCGACCCCGCCGTCAGCGCGTAGGTGCCGGGCGCCGCGGCGACGACCGGCACCGACACCACGCAGTTCGCGGTGGCCGCCACCGATGCCCCGCCGTAGAGGATCGTGGAGGAGCCCGGGGCGGCCGTCAGCGTCCCGCCGCAGCCGTCGTCGACGGCGCCCGGCGCCACCGTGAGGCCGGCGGGAAGCGCCAGGCTGAACGTGAGGCCGCTCTGCGGGGCCAGCAGCGTGTTGACGAGGTTCACGTCGAGGGGGACCGACGCTCCCGTCGTCGCCGCTGCGCTGCGGAAGCCCGCCTGCAGGTTGACGGCCTGGAAGTTGGCGAACACCTCCATGCCCACCGTCCGGGTGCCCGGGCTCGTGCCGAGGTTCCACTGCGCCATCAGCCCGGCGTCGTGCGTGGACGGGGTGGCGACGAAGCCGATGTCGCCGCCCGCCTGGACCGTCGTGTAGGGGGTGGAGTAGCTCTGCGAGGTGGCGCCGTCGAAGGGCGCGCCCCCGGACAGCTCCCGGTACCCGAACTGGATCTGGCTCGTGGTGTTGAGCGAGATGACCGAGCGGACGGGCGCCGTCAGCATCACGCCGTACCCCGAGTCGCTGCCGCCGGGGGCGGTGTCGCCGCCCTGGTACACCTTGACCGCGTCCGTGTTGCCGGCCGGGATCGTCACCGTGTACGTATCGGTGAAGGCGTCGTTGGGGTACGTGTAGGTGAGGGTGCGCAGGAGCGTGTACGTGCGCCCGCCGTGCGTGGCGGTGTAGCGCAGCACGGCCGAGCCGCTACCGGCCGCCGTGCCGCCGGAGGCCGTCGCGCTGCCGGTCGTCGATACCACCTCCAGGCTCGTCCAGGAGGCCGAAGACTGCGCCGGGCCCGCCTGCCCGTACAGGGTGCCGCCGATGCTGAGCATCGGGGCGGCGGCGCCGCAGCAGTACTGGGTGGTGTTGGCGAAGCGCACCTGGTCGCGGCCGGCGGTGGCCGTGTTGAGCAGGACGCGGACGCCGTCGGAGCCGTCGGTCTGCGCGCCGCCGCCGGGGTTGATCGTCACCGCGGGGGCACCGAGCTGGCCGGCGGCGCCGTGGGCGCCCGCCGGCGCCAGCAGCGCCACCGCGATCGTGGTGAGCGCGGCGCCCGTCCTGCGGGAGGGGCGCGCGCGGAGCCGGTCTCGTGTCATGGGGGATCAATCGGTGCCCCCGTCGCGCATGTGAGGCGCGCGGTCAACCGCCCCCGGCCC
>DATMJR010000042.1:0-3363 GCA_035553775.1 Miltoncostaeaceae bacterium
GTAGGGCACGAGGCCGTTGGGCCACCGGAACCGGAGACCCGGCAGGCCGACGCCGTGGAGCACCTCGCCCGGGCTCGCGGTGGCGGCGAGTGCGCGCACGGCATCGGTCGGCTCGGCGGCGACCGCGTCCGCAAGTTCCCGCATCTCCTCGTCGGTGCCGAGCGCGATGTCCCCTTCGAAGATCGCCATGTCACCTATCTGGCTGTAGGTCACATGCTTCAGGTCGAAGGTGTCGATGCCGCGAACGAAACCGTGGCGCACGTCATCCGAGGAGCGGAACCAGCAGGTCTCGTCGTATGGCTCGTCTGAGCCGCTCGCGGGCGCCGCCATTGCCCCGGCATCGAGTGCGCCGTCGGATTTCGAACTTCTGCGTGCCATTGCCCCTTCTCTCGATCGCTGGCGGATGGACGGCTGGGCGGTCGATCTGGGCGACGAATGACAACTTCGATGGTCATCACGCACTGAGTCCGCCGTCATGATGAATCCGGGAAACCCCTCAACATGTCGCGGCCTTGCCGATTCTGGCGGCTTGTCGGAGAGGGCCTCACGGCCGGTCCGGCGGGAACGTCGAGGGCACCGCTCCCGGCGGGGCGCATTCGCGACTGGACGACGGCCGTGGCCGCCGTGCGATGGCCGCCGTCACGGTCGCCCGCCCGGGCACCGTCGCCGTCGCGCGCGGGCGGCGGTGAGGTCGGTGAGCGCGGCGACGCGGCCGAACGGCGCCCCCCGACGCCCGGGAGGTCCACCCCGGACGCGAGGCGCGGTGGCAGGGCAAAGGACCGGTCACGGCCCTTACCGTGACGTCGATGAACCCCGTCCTCGGCGGTCACCTGCGGCGAACAGCTGCCGGCCGGCTGGCTCACGAGGGTAGGGGAACCCCCCATGCGCTCTCGGTGTGGCGCGCCTAGCGTCACCGGTGCGCGCCCGGCCGGCTTCACCACTGGCCCCGGCCCGGCGTCGTCGGTACCGGGCGCGCCCGTGCCAACGGCTGCGCGATCCCAGGAGGGTCCGCGCGGCGACGAGTCGATCGGAGACCCCCATGGCCGTGAGCGCCGTGCAGGAGCTGTCCCAGATCCCCTTCGAGCAGATGATCGGGGGGCCGCTGCGCGCCGCCGTCCAGGCGCAAGCGCTCGCGGCGAAGACCACCGTCGACTTCATCCAGGCCGTCGGCTTCCTCCCCGAGGACGACAACGGACAGGACCCCTTCTTCCCGGAGCAGCCGCCGCCCCCCGATCCCAACGCGGGCCCCGGGGCACGCGGCATGACCGACGTCAACGGCGGCCGCGTCCGAAACGTGCAGTTCACCTATCGCCAGCGGGACCAGACCGGCCAGGTCAACGAGGTCAACCTCGACGTCCCGATCCTCACGATCGTGCCGATTCCGTTCATCCGCATCGAGGACTTGAAGATCGAGTTCACCGCGAAGCTCAACGACATGGTCCAGAACTCGAGTGCCAGCGCCTTCCGCATCAACTCGGAGATCAGCGCCCGCTACGGCAACGGCTTCACGCCGGTGCAGGCGAGCCTTCGAGTCGGGGCCAGCTACGCGACCCAGTCCAAGGCCGAGTCGCGCTACACGCGCGAGTACCAGATCAAGATCAACGTGCAGGCGGTGCAGGACGACATCCCCCGCGGGATGGCCCGCATCCTCGACATCCTGGACAAGGCGATCACCCCGCCGGACGACGGGCAGTGACGGCCGGCAGCGCCGGGCGGCCTGGGCCGAGCTAATGGCCGAGCTCAACGAGGTGGTGGGCGCGGTCCTGCGCGACCTGGCCGCCGCGCGCGTGATCGGGGACATGTTCGCGCGCGATGCGAGCGCCACCTACCGCGCCGACCCGGTGATGGCGTCGTTTCCCGTCCCCCGCATCGATATCGCCGAGGCCAGCATCCAGCTGGCCTTCGCGATCACGGCGATCACGCCCCCCGTGGTGGACCCCCCACAGATCGCCGTCGGACTGGCCCCGCAGCTCGCCGAGCGTCTCGCTCGCCTGGTTGTCGACGAGCTGCTCACGTCCCCCCGTGGCGCCTCGATCGCCGAGCACCTGGACGGCCAGGGCGTGGACCTGGTCGCCGTCCTCGCCGACGCCCTCGCGGATGCCATGCGCGGCGACCCCGACGCAGTCGTCGCGGCCGAGCAAGGAGTGGCCGACCGGCTGCGCGGGTCGGTGGCTCCGGTGCTTCGTCAGCAGCTCAAGGACACCGGGGTGGAGGCGATCCTCGCCCAGCGGGTGACGGTCCAGCGGATCCGGGAGGGAGTCAGGGAAGCCTCGAAGCGGTCGCTGGGTCAGCTCGCCACCCGGATCCGGGGACGGGAGCTCGCCGCGCAGGAGCTCGAGGAGGCCGTCGCCGAGGCCGCGGAGGGGTTCGTCGAGGAGATCCGGACCGATCTCGCCGACGTGGCCCCCCGCCCCGAGCAGGCGCGCGCTCGCTTGGCGACGCTCTCCCAGGAGGTGGCCGAGGTCTTTCGGAACGGCCTCGCCGCGGTCCCGGTCGACCAGCTGCCCGGGGTTCTCAACGGCACGCATCCGCTGCGGCGGCAATTCGATGCCGCGCTCTGGACTCCACTGACCCAGGACCAGGAGCTCGCCGCTGCGCTCGCCGGCCTGCGGGCCGAGGAGCGTCAGACGCTCCTCGACGCACCGGTATCAGGCTGGCTGACGGAGGTCCGCAACCGGCTCCGGGCCGCGATCATGTCCGTGGAGGAGCAAGCTCCGACGGTGAACGTGGCGGTGACCGCCGGCGAGCTGGAGGGGGTGCCCGCCGAGCGGATCTCGCGGGTCGCGATCACGGCGGGCATGAGCAACTACCAGTGGATCGCCGGCGACGACGATCGTCCGCGGCTGGTCCGCGAGTAGGAGGCGCACGCGATGGCCGATCAGGTGATCCAGCGTTCCACGGACCTCGCCGCCCTCCTCGGGGGGCTGATGGCCTCGGTGGTTCAGGCCGACGCGATCGCCGCTCAGACCACCCTCGAGTTCATCAACGATGTCGGCTTCGTGCCGGTCGACCCCGCCAGACCTGACGACGAGCAGCGTCTTCGCACCGCGTCGTTTCGCTACACGAAGCGCGACGCCAATGGAGCTCCGAGCGAATTCGTCGCCGTGATGCCGCTCCTGTCCCTGCTCGCGATCCCCGCGCTCCAGGTGCGGCGGGCAGTCCTCAATCTCGAGATCAAGGTCGATGAGGTCGTCACCCCCCCGGGCAACGCGCCGGACCCCGCGGCACCCGCCCCGGCCGGTCCGCCGGATAACCCAGGGGGCACGGTCCGGATCGCGCAGCTCAAGCGCCCGGACCTGGTGAAGATCATCGGCCGGGTCGGAGTCAAGCCCGCGCCCGTCCCGAGTCCCACGACCCCCGCCC
>DATMJR010000043.1:0-12519 GCA_035553775.1 Miltoncostaeaceae bacterium
GGTCGCGCGACGTTGCGCACGGCCACACCGCCGGGTGTGAGGCCCTCGGGCGCGCCGAGGTGCGCGTGCCCGTGGAGCACCAGCTGCGCACCCGTCGCGTCGACGGCGTCGGCGAGCAGATGGCTGCCCAGGAACGGCAGCAACGCGGGCGGCTCGCCCCTCAGGGTCGCCTCGACCGGGGCGTAGTGCAGCAGCGCGACGCGGGCGTCGGCGTCGAGCGCGGCGAGCGCCTCGGCGAGGGCCGCCGCCCGCTCCCGGCCGTGGCGCACGAACGCCTTCATCTCCCGCTCGCCGAAGTCCGCCGCGCAGGCGCCGCGGAAGCCGCCGCCGAAGCCCTTGACGCCGGCGACGCCCAACCGCCGGCCCCCGACGTCGAGGACCGCGATCTCCCCCTCCAGCACCGCGACGCCGGCGTCCTGCAGGAGGGCCCGCACCTCGTCCGGACGGTCGGCGTCGTGGTCGTGGTTGCCCAGCACGGCGACCACCGGGAGGGGTGCGCCGCGCAGGGCGTCGGCGAGCGCCCGGGCCTCCGCGGGGCGGCCGTGGTCGGTGAGGTCACCCGCGAGAAGGAGCACATCGGCCCGCCCGGCGAGCCCGGCCACCTCGGCGCCGAACGCCGACGCGTCCTCACCGACGTGCACGTCCCCGGCGGCGGCGATGCGGATGAGGCCGGTCACCGGCGCCGGGTTCCCGGCGCCCGCCGTCCCGCAAACGGGCGCCGGTGGCGAGCGGCGGCCGTGCCGTGTGATGGTGCCCCCGACGGAGCCGGCGAAAGGGGACGTGATGGACGCACCACCCGGCATCGACACCCAGGCGCCACCGAGCGGCGAGGGCTGTCGCGAGTGCCTCGCGGGCGAGGGCGAGGGGTGGTGGTTCCACCTGCGCCGTTGCGCGCAGTGCGGCCACGTCGGCTGCTGCGACTCGTCCCCGAGCCGGCACGCGCGGGCGCACGCCGAGGCGACCGGGCACCCCCTCGTGCAGAGCTTCGAGCCGGGCGAGGACTGGTACTGGTCGTACCCGGGGGAGCGGTTCCTGACCGGTCCGCCGCTCGCCCCGCCGCACGCGCATCCGCCCGAGCAGCCCGCGCCGGGGCCCGCGGGCCGGGTGCCGGCCGACTGGCGGGCGCGCCTGCGCTGACGGCCCGGGTGCGTGCCGCCCGCCGCCGGGGGGAATGAGGGCGCCGGGACGCGGCGCGCGCGTACCCCCCGGACCCAGGAGCACCAGGATGGCGGAGCCCCCGACGGTCGTCGGCATCAACCGGACGCAGGACGCCGCGATCGCGGTCGCGCACGACGGGACGCTCTACAGCCTGCAGAAGGAGCGGGTGAGCCGGCGCAAGCACCACTGGGGGCGGCTCGGCGACCTGCCCGACCTGTACCTGCCGCGCATCCCCGCCCTGCGGGCGCCGGTGGACCTGGTGGTCGAGTGCTACTCGTCCGACACGGAGGTCGCCAACCGCGAGGCCTACCACGACGAGCTGCGGCGGACGCTGCGGCTGACGCCGGACGCGCGGGTCGTGCACGTCTCGCACCACCTCTCGCACGTGTTCAGCGCGTTCCACCCCTCCCCATTCGCGCGGGCGGCGGCCATGGTGATCGACAACCAGGGCAGCCCCGTGCGGGACCTCACGGAGGACACACCGCTGCCGGACGGGACGCCCGGCGACCTGCTGGAGATCGCGTCGTTCTACCGCTGCGGCCGCGGCGACGAGGGCGTCACCTGCATCGCCAAGCAGCTGTGGGACGGCGACTGGGAGCGCCCGGAGGGCCTGGGCTGCTTCTACGCGCTGCTGACCCGGATGCTCTGGCCCCACGGGGAGGGCAACGAGGGCAAGGTGATGGGCCTGGCGCCCTTCGGCGACCCCGACGTGCACGGGCTGCCCCCGCTGATCGTCGAGGGCCACGAGGTGCACATCCCCGGGGCGTGGATGGAGGCGTTCGCGGAGCGGGACCGGTACACCCACTTCACGGGTGGCGGCGGGTCTTTCGCCGACTGCGCCAACCTCGCCGCCGCGGGTCAGCGCGCGTTCGAGGACGCCCTGCTTCGGGTGACGGAGTGGCTGCACGGGGCCACCGGCCTCGACCACCTGGTGTTCGCCGGCGGCACCGGCCTCAACTGCTCCGCCAACGGGGAGCTGCTGCGCCGGGCGCCGTTCCGCGACCTGTTCATCCCGCCGAGCCCCCACGACGGCGGCACCGCCGTCGGCTGCGCCATCTACGGCCTGGTCGCGTGCATGGGGCGCGAGAGCGACTTCCGGTGGCGCAACGACTTCCTGGGGCCCGAGACGGATCCCGAGGCGGTGGAGGCGGCCGTGCGCGACCTGGCCGACGACCTGGTGGCGGAGCGGCCGGACGACCTGGCGGCGGCGATGGTGGACCTGCTGGAGAGCGGGCGGGTGGTGGCCATCCATCAGGGGCGCAGCGAGTCGGGGCCGCGGGCGCTCGGCAACCGCAGCATCATCGGCGACCCGCGACGCCCCGAGATGCAGGACTACATCAACTACGAGGTGAAGGGCCGCGAGTGGTTCCGGCCGCTCGCCCCGCTGGTGCTCGCCGAGCATGCCGCGCGGATCTTCGACGTGGACCGCCCGGCGCCGTTCATGCAGTACGCCGCGGACGTGCGCCCGGAGTACCGCGCGATCTACCCCGGGATCACCCACGTGGACGGCACCGCCCGGCTGCAGACCGTGGAGCCCGAGAACACGCCCTTCCTGCACGCCCTGATGCAGGCCTGGCACGCACGCACCGGCTCGCCCGTGCTCATCAACACCTCGCTCAACGGGCCGGGCGACCCGCTCACCGAGACGCCCGAGCACTCCATCGCGACCCTGCGCAGCACCGGGATGCACGCCTTGGCGATGCCGCCGTACCTGATCCGCAAGCGGGACGAGCCACCCGTCCCCGGCGACGGCTGGCAGCGGCCCTCCCGGCCCGCCGTGTAGCGCTCAGCCCCGCGGGGGCCCGGCTCCCGGGGGGCCCGCCAGGCGGCGCACGACGTTGCGCGTGATCGTGGCGAGCTCCGGGCAGCGGCCGTCGGTGAGCACCCGCGGCCAGTCGGTGGTGGCGCCCGTGAAGACCGTGCCGCCCGGTTCGTGCAGGCCCATGGTGGCGGCGCCGTTGCCCATCCCCCACCCCGCCGCCCGGGTGTCGCCCACGCCGAGGATCGTGAAGTCGTCCGGCGTCCCGTCCTCGCCCGAGGGCCTCGCGGCGGTCCCCGCGGCGAGTGCGGCGCGGTCGAAGGCGGCGCCGTCGCACTCGTACCCCACCAGGTACTGGTCGGCGGCCCCGCCGAGGACGTCCCCGTCGCGCAGCCCGGTGCCGGCGAACGCCCAGTGGCCGCAGTGCTGCACCCGGAAGCCCACCGGCTCGGGGTGGTCGTCGCGGTCGCGCTCGCCCCCGTTGCGGAAGCTCACGCCGGTCATCGCGTTCTCCGGGCGGCCCGCCTCGTGCCAGAAGTCCTCCCGCGAGAAGGCCAGCCCGTCGCGGAACGCCACCCGCCACCAGCAGGTGTTGCCGCCCAGGAAGACGGCGTTCCCCCCGGCGGCGGTCCAGGCCTCGACGGCGTCCCGCATCTCGGCGGTCCAGTACTCGTCGTGCCCGGCGCTCACCAGCAGCCGGTGGCCGGCCAGCAGGCCCATGCCCTCCCGGTGCAGGTCGAGGTCGGTGCAGCAGTCGACGGCGTACCCCTCGCGCTCGAGCCAGGCCACCATGCGGTGGTCCCAGTGCACGTACGTCTGCCGCGGCGTCGGGTCGAACGGGTCGAAGTTGTCCACGTCGTAGGGCACCCCGCCCGTGCCCCCGCCCGGACGGTGCAGGTGCACCGACGGCGGCACCGCGACCGGGACCTCCCGCGCGCCGGGCATGTTGTAGAGGCACCAGTGGCCGCGGGCGGCGGCGGGGTCGTACACGGCGCCGTCGACGAGGTCGTAGGCGTGGTAGGTGAACAGCGGCAGCTTGTAGAGCACGGGCGCGCGCGGCCCCGCGGCCGGCGCCCGCACCGTGAACAGCGCCCGCCCCTCGCGGGCGTCGGGGGTGCCGCGGTCCGGGTGGGTGCGGTCGCCGCCGGCCCCGTCGCCCTCCACGAGCAGGGCCACGTACACCCCGGACCTCCAGTCGGGCGGCACCGGGAGGACGTACCCCGGCCAGGGGGCCAGGGGCTCGCCGTGGAGCCCGGTGTTGGGGACGGTCCAGTCGTGGAAGGGCAGGTGCGCGGGCGCGTGCGCCCCCGCCAGCCACGCCGACCCGCCGCACGGGGTCATCTCCGCCCCGCAGCGCAGGAACTCCACGCGGAAGGCGGGGGCGTCGGTGGAGACGTGCAGCACGACCGTGCCCCCGGGGCGGGGGCTCGGCTGGGCCGCGAACCCCCGGATCACGTGGCGGGGGGCAGATCGCCCGCGGCCCGGCGCACGGCCCGCAGGCTGGTGGCGACGGCCCGCACCTCGCCCTCGTCGACGCCCGCGAGGCCGAACCGGACGGCGGCCAGCGCCTCGGCCGCGCGGGGCACGACCTCCCGGCCGCGGTCGGTGATCTGGGCGAGCACCGACCGCCGGTCCCCGGCGGCGGGGACCCGCCGCACCAGGCCGTCGCGCTCCAGCCGGTCGACGAGCGTGGTGACGCTGGTGGCGTGCACCTGCAGCCGGGCCCCGACGCGCCCCATGGGCAGGGCGCCCCGGCGACTGAAGTGCAGCAGCGCCAGCGCCTCGAACCGGGAGAACGTCAGGCCGAAGGGGGCGAGCGCCCGGTCGGCGGCGGCCATCACGACCTGGTGCGCACGCGCGATCGAGGTGGCCGCCTCCATCGCGTCCCCCTCGCCGAACGCGTGCCGTTCCCAGTTGCGGCGCGCCTCGGCGATCAGGTCGAACTCGGGTGGCACGCGGGCAGCCTAGCGCTCGGGTACTCGGGCGTCCTATTATCGGATGTAGGAGGAGGTGGACGGATGACGGGCGTGGACGACGGAGGCGGGCGGGCCCACGCGCAGTGGCGCGCGGCGTACGACCGGGCGGCGCCCCCCGGCGACGACGCCCGGACCATGTCCGGCGTGCCGCTGGAACCGGTGTACGGGGATCCGCCCTACCCGGGCCAGTATCCGTACACGCGCGGCATCCACCCCGGCATGTACCGCTCGCGACTGTGGACGATGCGCATGTTCGCGGGGTTCGGGTCCGCCGCCGACACCAACCGCCGCTTCCGCGACCTGCTGGCCGCCGGCGGCACGGGCCTGTCGACCGCCTTCGACATGCCCACCCTGATGGGGCGCGACTCGGACGACCCCGTGGCCCTGGGCGAGGTCGGCCGCGCCGGGGTCGCCGTGGACGCGCTGCCCGACATGTGCGACCTATTCGCCGGGATCGACCTGTCCCGCGTGTCGACGTCGATGACCGTGAACGGCCCCGCGGCCATCCTGCTGGCGATGTACGTCGCGGCCGCCGAGGACGCCGGTGCCGCCCGGCGGGACCTGGCCGGGACGCTCCAGAACGACATCCTCAAGGAGTACCAGGCCCAGAAGGAGTACCTGTTCCCGCCCCGGCCGTCCGTGCGCCTGGTCACCGACGTGATCGCCTTCACCACGGCGGAGATGCCGCGATGGCACCCGGTGTCGGTGTCCGGCTACCACATCCGCGAGGCCGGCAGCACGGCCGCGCAGGAGCTGGCCTTCACCCTCGCCAACGGCTTCGCCTACGTGGAGGCCGCGGTCGCGGCGGGTCTCGACGTCGACGCCTTCGCGCCCCGCCTCAGCTTCTTCTTCAACTGCCACATCGACCTGTTCGAGGAGATCGGCAAGCTGCGGGCGGCCCGGCGCATCTGGGCGCGCTGGATGCGCGAGCGGTACGGGGCGCGCGACCCTCGCAGCCTGCAGTGCCGCTTCCACGTGCAGACCGCGGGGGTGTCGCTCACGGCGGCCCAGCCCGAGGTGAACATCGCGCGCGTCGCGCTGCAGGCCCTGGCCGCGGCGCTGGGCGGCACGCAGAGCCTGCACACGGACGCCTACGACGAGGCCCTCGCGCTGCCCAGCGCGCGGGCGGCGCGCATCGCCCTGCGCACGCAACAGGTGGTGGCCCACGAGACCGGCGTCGCGCACGTCGCCGACCCCCTGGGCGGCGCGCCCTTCGTGGAGTGGATGACCGACGAGATGGAGCGGCGCGCCGAGGAGGTCTTCGCGCGGCTGCTCGACGCCGGCGGCGGCACCATGCTCGAGGGCGTCTACGCGGGCATCGAGGAGGGCTGGTTCGTGGGCGAGATCGCCGACGCCGCCTACCGCTTCGCACGCGAGGTGGAGGAGGGCCGGCGGATCGTCGTCGGGGTCAACGCCTTCACCGACGGGGACGACGGGGAGCGGCCGGAGACCCTGCGCATCGACCCGGCCGTCGAGCGGGAGCAGTGCGCGCGCCTGGCCGCGCTGCGCGCGGCCCGCGACCACGCCCGCGTCGACGCGGCGCTCGCGGCGGTGTCGGCCTGCGCGTCGGACCCCGCACGCAACCTGATGCCGCCCCTAGTCGACGCCGTGCGCGCCCACGCCACCGTGGGCGAGATCGTGGGGGCGCTGGAGGCGGTGTTCGGCACCTACGCCGAGCCCGTGGTGGTGTGAACGACACCCCCATCCGCGTGGTACTGGCCAAGCTCGGCCTGGACGGGCACGACCGCGGCCTCAAGGTGGTCGCCCGGACCCTCCGCGACGCGGGCATGGAGGTCGTGTACCTGGGCCTGCGGCAGTCGCCCGAGGGTGTCGCGGCGGTCGCCGACGAGGAGGACGCCGACGTGGTCGGCATCTCGATGCACAACGCCGGGCACCTCACCCTGGCGCCGCGCATGGTGGCGGCGCTGCGCGCCGCCGGCCGCGACACGGCGGTCGTGATCGGCGGCATCGTGCCGCCCGAGGACGTCACCGCCCTCGAGGCGGCCGGCGTGGCCGCGGTGCTCGGGCCCGGCGCCTCCGCGGCGGAGGTGGTGGCCGCGGTGCGCCGCGCCGCGCCGGCGTGAGCGCGACCGCCGACGTCCCCGCCCTCGTCGCACGCGCCCGCGCCGGTCACCGCGGCGCGCTGGGGCGCCTGATCACCCTCGTGGAGCGCGGCGGCGCACCCGCGGACGAGGTGGCGGCGCACCTGCCGCCGCCGGGGCGCCCGGCGCACGTCGTCGGGGTGACGGGGCCCCCGGGCGCGGGCAAGTCGTGCCTGGTCGGCGCCCTGCTGGCCGCGCTCGCGGCCGCCGGCCGGTCGCCCGCCGTGCTGGCCGTCGATCCGTCCTCGCCCCTCACCGGCGGGGCGATCCTGGGCGACCGGGTGCGGATGGACGCGCGCGCCGGCGGGGCCTATGTGCGCTCGATGGCCACCCGCGGGCAAGCGGGCGGCCTCGCCCTGGCGGTGCCCGGGGCGCTGCGGGTGCTGGAGGCCGCGGGCCACGACCCATTGCTGGTGGAGACCGCCGGCGTGGGCCAGGTGGAGGTGGACGTCGCCGGGGCCGCCGACACCACGGTGCTGGTGCTGGCACCGGGCTGGGGCGACGCCATCCAGGCGGGCAAGGCCGGCCTGCTGGAGCTGGCCGACGTCATCGTGGTCAACAAGGCGGACCGCCCGGGGGCCGACGCCCTGCGCCGCGACCTGGAGGTGATGCGCGACCTGGGCCGGCACACGGGCCTGGAGGCGCGGTCCGGGCGCCGGCCCGCGATCGTGATGACCACGGCCACCACGGGCGACGGGGCGGAGGCCCTCCAGGAGGCGGTCGACGCGCACGCGGCCGGCCTGGGGGACGGGGCGGGCCGCGGCCGTCGCCGGGCGCGGCTGGAGGTGGCGGCCCGGGCGCGGGGCGACGTGGAGGCGCGGCTCGATGCGCTTCTGGCCGCGCCCGCGGGACGCGCCCTGGTCGACGCGGTGGCCGCCGGCGGGCTGGCCGCGCCCGAGGCGGCGCGGCGCCTGGTGGCCGCGCTGGTGGGGGCCGGCTGAGTCCCCCGGGCGCGGCGCAGGACGTGCGCCCGCCCCGCCGGAGGTGTAGGACCAGCGCGAGACGCCCGCCGGGGCGCCACGACCGGGAGGTCCGCCGTGTGCCGCGACATCCGCACCCTGCACAACTTCGCCCCGCCGGCCGCGCCCGACGAGATCCACGCGGCCGCGCTGCAGTACGTGCGCAAGATCAGCGGCTCCACCCGCCCGTCCCGCGCCAATGCGGAGGCGTTCGAGCGGGCGGTCGCGACCGTGGCGGAGGCCTCGGCGCGGCTCCTGGACGAGCTGGTCACCGCCGCACCGCCGCGAAACCGTGAGACCGAGGCGCTCAGGGCGCGCGTGCGCGCCGCCCGACGGCGCGCGGCTCCGGCGGGCGGTCAGGCCGGGGCCACCCGGTCGCGGCCGGCCCGCTTGGCGGCGTACAGGGCCCGGTCGGCGCGCTCGACGATCCGGTCGGCGGGCCCCGCGTACTCGGCGGCTCCGGCGGACACCGTGACCGCGAGGTCCTCCACGGGCGCCCCCGCGACGGCGACGCGCGCCCGCTCAGCCGCCGCCACGGCGGCCTCGGCGTCGGTGTCGGGCAGGATCCATCCGAACTCCTCGCCGCCCACGCGCGCCACCAGCTCGTGGCTGCGGGCCGCGCCGTCGAGCCGGCGGGCCACCTCGCGGAGCACGCGGTCACCGCAGCCGTGGCCGTGGGTGTCGTTGACGTCCTTGAAGCGGTCGATGTCGAACACGACCAGCGACAGGGGACGGCCCGTGCGCACCGCGCGCGCCTTCTCCACCCGCAGCGCCTCCTCGAAGGCGCGGCGGTTGGCGAGCCCGGTGAGCGCATCCGTGCGGGTGAGGTCCTCCAGGTCCTCGGTGGCGCCCGCCATCTCGTCGAGCGCGCGGCGGGTCGCGCGGTCGAGCACGAACCACGCGCCCACGGCGATCAGGATCAGCAGCGTGCTGCCCCCGAGCAGCCCGAGCGCGATCTGCCCGGCCAGGCGCTCCTGGCGGTCGGCTGCGTTCTCGGCCTGGGCGGACTCCGCGGCGACCCACGCGTCGGCGATGCGCCCGAGAGCCGCGATCTGGCGCTCGTTCTCGTCACTCTGATTGTCGTATTCCTGAGTGTCGATGGTGTACGTCTGGAGCTTGGCGACACCGCTCTCGAGGTTGGCCAGCAGCCCGTCCGCCTGCTGCCCGAGCGCCGGCACCTGCGGCGCCGTGCTGTCGCGGGCGAGCCGGGCCACCCGCCCTCGGGTCACCCGGATGAGCACGACCACCCCGTCCCGGATGCTCTCCCGCCCCTGGGCCCGCCGCTGCCAGTGGTCGAGGTGCTCCTTCCTGAGCTGGTCACGCAGCTCGATGATGAGCGTCCGCGCGGCCTCCGCGCGCTCGCGGTTCTCCCGGGCGTCGGCGACCTGGGAGGTGAACCAGGCGGTGGAGGCGAGCAGCGCCAGGGCAAGCACGACGAGCGCGGCGGCCTGCTCGGTGCGGAGCCGCCCGAGGCGCGCGAAGGCGCCGCGCCAGCGGCCGTCGTCCAGGATGTACCGGCGCCCCGCGGACGTGGGCGGCGGCTCGTTGCCGTCGAGGTCGGTCAGTGCGTCCTTCGTGGGCTCGCGCGCGGGAGGGCGATGGTAGACGCGCCCTCCCCGATCGGTGCGTCAGGATTTCATGATTGGGAGGATTCGGCATCTGGGTGTTCGCGTACGGCTCCCTCATGGATCCCGCGGAGGCCGCCCGCACCCTCGGCCGCGTGCCCGAGATGCGCCCCGCGGTCGCCGAGGGCCTCGCCCGGTCGTGGTGCGTGGGCACGGCGGGGCGCGCCTACGCCTGCGAGGCGTGCGGGGGGCGCCTGCCCGTCGCCGTGGTCCTCGGCGTGCGGCCGGCCGCCGGCGCCCGCACCTCCGGGGTGGTGCTGCGGCTGACCGGCGCCGAGCGGCGATCCCTCGACCGGCGCGAGGCGAGCTACACGCCGGCGTGGCTGGCCCCGCGTGCGGTCCACGCGCGGCCGCCGCTCCCCCGGGATGCGGAGGTGCTGGTGTACGTGCCGGATCCCCGGAGACTCG
This sequence comes from Miltoncostaeaceae bacterium, assembly GCA_035553775.1. Classification (GTDB taxonomy): domain Bacteria; phylum Actinomycetota; class Thermoleophilia; order Miltoncostaeales; family Miltoncostaeaceae; genus DATMJR01. The sequence goes on from DATMJR010000043.1 coordinate 9,988, forward strand.
CCGCGGCCGGCCGGCCGGGCGCCGCGGTCCCCGCCGCCTACGCCGGCACCGTCGCCCGCGCGCTCGCCGCCGCCTGGCCCGGCGACCCGCCTCCGCCCCTGGTGACCGCGATAGACGCCGGTCCGGTGGCGCTGCGCGAGGGGCTGCGCTTCGCCGGGCCGGATCCCGGGCGGCGCGTGCCCGACTGCGGCTGCGGCGGCTAGGCACCCGCCGCGACGTCGCCGCGGTCGTCGCCGCCCTGCCCGCGGGCACGGGCGAGACTGGCGCGCAGCGCCGCCATCAGGTCCGCCACGGGGGCCGGCGCGGGCGCGGGCGGTGCCGGCGCCGCCTCGGGGACCTGCGCGGCCAGGTGGGCGCGCAACCGGGCGCGCGCGGCGTCCCGGTGCTCGGCCGGGTCCCACGTGCGCTCCAGGTGCTCCAGCAGCCGGCGGGCGAGCGTCACCTCCTCGGCGGCCGGCGAAGCGCCGGCGGCGTCGGCCGCGATCCGCACGCGGTCCGCGCCGCGGATGTCCTCGGGCCAGAACAGCGTGTGCAGCACCAGCAGGTCCCCGGCCGCCCGCACCACGGCGAGCCGCTCGCGCTCACGCAGCACGACCCGGCACACGGCGACCTGCTCGGCCTCCTCCAGGGCGGCGTGCAGCAGCCGGTAGGGGCGGTGCCCGTTGCGGCCCGGCGCGAGCCAGTAGGCCCGGTCGAAGAGCTCCGGCGGCAGCTCCGCCAGGCGGACGACGCTCTCCACGGCGATCGTGTGCGGGTCGGGCGGCGGGCGCCGGAGACCGTCTCCTCGTGGCCCAGCTCCCGGTCCTCGGCCGGGTCCCAGCGCCGCTGGCGCACCCGCGCGCCGGAGGTGCGCGACACGCGGTGCATGCGCACGCCCGGTCCCTGGTCCTGGGCGACCACGACGCCCACCGGCACGGCCACCAGGCCGAAGCTGATCGTGCCCCGCCAGATCGTGCGCATGCCGGCGCCCTTCCCACGCGCGGCCTCGGCCAACCGGGGCGACGCCGCCTATGCGCTGAGGAAGTCGAGCAGCTCGCGGTTGAACCGCTCCGCATGCGAGACGTTGAGCCCGTGCGGACCGCCCTCCACCACCACCAGGCGGCTCCCGGCCACCATCTCCGCGGTGCGCCGGCCGCTCACCTCGAACGGGACGATGGCGTCGGCGTCGCCGTGGATGACCATGGTCGGCAGGTCGAACCGCTCCAGGTCGGCGCGGAAATCGGTGCCCCAGGCGGCGATGCAGTCGTGGGTCGCCGTGGGCGACGCCCACCGCGCGAGTTCGAGCGCGTTGCGCAGCTGCGGCTCGCTCACCTTCAGCTCACCGCCGGCGCTGAAGAAATTGCGCATGAACTCCTCCAGGAAGCCCATGCGGTCGGCGCGGACGCCGGCCTGCAGCTGGGCGAGCAGCGCGTCGTCCACACCGCCGTCCGGGTTGTCAGCCGTCTTCCTCAGCGCCGGCGGGATGGCGGCCGCGAAGACGGCCTGCCGCACCCGCGCGGCGCCGTGCGCGCCGATGTAGCGGGCCACCTCGCCGCCACCCATCGAGAAGCCCACCAGCGTGGCGTCGCGCACGTCGAGGTGGTCGAGCAGCGCGGCCAGGTCGGCCGCCAGCGTGTCGTAGTCGTATCCGCCCCACGGCTGCGAAGAGGCGCCGAAGCCGCGGCGGTCGTAGGTGACCACGCGGTAGCCCGCGTCCACCAGCGCCGGAACCTGCGGCTCCCACGACCGCCCGCTCAGCGGCCAGCCGTGGATGAGCACGACGGGGCGCCCCTCCCCCAGGTCCTCGTAGTGCAGGTCGACGTCCGTCCGGGCGTCGCGGGCGACGTTCAGCGTCGGCATGTGTCCTCCGGGGTCGGGTGGGCGGCGCCGAACGTACCCCCCGCTCCGGCGTTGTCACCGGGGATCCGCCATGGTCCGGCGGGGAACACAGACGCGGGACGACGACGGGGGGACCGGATGCGGGTGGTGGTCGTGGGGGGTGGCATGGCAGGCCTGGTGCTCGCCCGGGGACTGGTGAAGTGGGGGCAGCCGCCGGTGGTGATCGAGCGGATGCCGCAGGGGACGGTGATCGAGGGGCCGATCATGCTGCCGTTCCAGGCCTATCCGGCCCTGGACGACCTGGAGGTGCTCGGGTCGATCGCCGCGGAGGCCATCCCGATCCCGCCCGAGCGCGACGGGCGCCCGATCGCGATGTCCGTGCCGCGCGAGACGGTGCTCGGCATCCTGCGCGCCGGGCTGCGGAACCCGACGAACGCGCTGTCCGAGACGCGCGTCTGGGCGGGGAAGCCGGCCATCGTGCGCACCGGCGAGGCGGTGCCGTCCGCGCCGACCACGAGATCGGCGGGAACGTCCTCCTCGGCGCCCTCGGCCGTCCGCACCCGCACCCCCGTCACCCGCCCGCCGTCCCGCAGCAGGTCGACGACGGCGGTGGACCAGCGGATGGTGAGCCCGGCGCGCAGGATGCCGAGCACCGTCTCGCGCGGCACGGACATCGCGATCGGGCGCCCGTCGCGCTCGGGCGGGATCGGGATG
>DATMJR010000044.1:0-3372 GCA_035553775.1 Miltoncostaeaceae bacterium
GGGGTGAGGGCCGATGCAGGCCATGCCCGGGTACGCCCGGTCACCGCGCCGCCCGGATCCGCGGCGCGCCCCACCGAGCACCGAGACGCCACGGACGGCGCCGACCCGACGAGGGATCGATCGCCGCCGCATGGCCGACGACCGCACAGAGAAGGCCACACCCAAGCGCCGCGCGCAGGCCCGCGACCGCGGTCAGGTCGCGCGCTCGATGGAGCTCAACACGGGCATGGGCCTGCTTGCCCTGTTCGTGCTGCTGTCGGCCTTCGGCGGCGCGCTGTTCGCCGGCTTCGCGGGGATCATGTCCAAGGGCCTGGCCAACGCCGGCACCACCGGGCGGATCACGCCGGAGGCCGCCTGGGCGCTGATGATGGACGTGGGGAGCACGTGCATGCGCCTCACCGCGCCGTTCGCGATCGGCGGTCTGGTGGTGGGGGTGCTGGCGTCGGCCGCCCAGGTCCGGCCCGGTCTGCGCCTGTCGGTGCTCACCCCGCGCTTCTCGGCCCTCTCGCCGAAGACCGGCGTCAAGCGCCTCTTCTCGCTGCGCTCGGTGGTCAGCCTGGTCAAGGACCTGCTGAAGATCGGCGTCGTCGCCGCCGTCACCTGGTGGGCGCTGCGCAGCGAGGTCGACGCCCTGGTCGGTCTCACCGGGGCGGAGCCCGAGACCACGATCGCCGTCGTCGCGGGGATCGTGATGGACATCGGCTTCGCCGTCGCCGCCGCCTACATCGTGCTGGCGATCGCCGACGTCTTCTACGAGCGCTGGCAGTTCGAGCGCGACCTGCGCATGAGCAAGGACGAGGTCAAGCGCGAGTTCAAGGACCAGGACCTCAGCCCGGAGATCAAGGCGCAGATGAAGCGGCGCCAGCGCGAGATGGCCGTGCGCCGGATGATGTCCGCCGTCCCGCAGGCCGACGTGGTGATCACCAACCCCACGCACTTCGCGGTGGCGCTGCGCTACGCCCGGGCGCTGCCCGCACCCCAGGTCGTCGCGAAGGGCGCCGACGCCGTCGCGCACCGCATCATCGCGACCGCCCGGGAGAACGACGTCCAGGTGATCCAGGACCCCCCGCTCGCGCGCAGCCTGTACGCGGCGGCCGAGGTCGGGCAGTTCATCCCCGCCGAGGCCTTCGCCGCGGTCGCCGAGATCCTCGCGGCCGTCTACCGGTTGACCGGCCGGGAGCCGGCGGCCGCGTGAGCGGGACGCGTTCATGACGACCAACGCCGCCGCCGCACCCGCCGTGCCCGCCACGGGCGGGATCCTCGGCCGGGTGACCGGCTACGGGGACGTCGCCATCGCCATGGTGATCGTCGGGATCGTGGTGATGATGATCATCCCGATGCCGAAGTGGCTGCTGGACGTGGCCCTCACGCTCAACATCTCGATGGCCCTCGCCATCGTGCTGGCCACGATCTACACCACCGAGCCGCTGCAGTTCTCGATCTTCCCGAGCCTGCTGCTGATGGCGACGCTGTTCCGGCTGGCGCTGAACATCTCCGGCACCCGCCTGATCCTGCTGCACGGCGACGCCGGCGACGTCATCGAGGCCTTCGGCCGCTTCGTCATCGGCGGCAACATCGTGGTCGGCCTGATCGTGTTCACGATCCTGATCGTGATCCAGTTCGTGGTGATCACGAGCGGCGCCGGCCGCGTCGCCGAGGTGGCCGCCCGCTTCACCCTCGACGCCATGCCCGGCAAGCAGATGGCGATCGACGCCGACCTCAACGCCGGCGTCATCACCGACGAGGAGGCCCGGGCCCGCCGCGAGGCGATCTCCAAGGAGGCGGACTTCTACGGGGCGATGGACGGTGCCTCGAAGTTCGTCAAGGGCGACGCGATCGCCGCGGTGCTGATCGTGTTCATCAACCTGCTCGGCGGCATCGCCGTGGGCGTGCTGCAGCAGGGGCTGCCGTTCGGCGAGGCGGTCCAGCACTTCTCGCTGCTGACCGTGGGCGAGGGCCTGGTCAACCAGATCCCCGCGCTGCTCATCTCGACCGCCACCGGCATCATCGTGACGCGCGCCGCGGGCGAGTCGGACCTCGGCCGCGACCTCACCACGCAGCTCACCGCCCAGCCGCGGGCGCTGATGATCACCGGCGCCGTCGTCTGCGCCATGGGGCTCGTTCCCGGCCTGCCCACCGTGCCGTTCTTCGCCATCGGCGGCGGCGTGCTCGCCCTCGGGATGATGCTGCGGACGCGGCGCCGCGACGAGGAGGAGCGGGTCCAGCACGAGGCCGAGACCGCCCTCGCGACGCGCCCCACCGAGCCCGAGGACGTGGCCGCGCTGCTGCCGCTGGACCCGCTCGAGCTGGAGATCGGCTACGGCCTGATCCCGCTCGTCGACCCGGAGGAGGGGGGCGACCTGCTCGGCCGGGTCGCGATGGTCCGCCGGCAGACGGCGACGGAGCTGGGCCTGTCGCTCGCCCCGATCCGCATCCGCGACAACATCCAGCTCGCCTCGCACGAGTACGCGGTGAAGATCCGCGGCGTCGAGGTCGCGCGCTGGGCGCTCATGCCGGGGCAGCTGCTGGCGATGAACCCCGGAACCGCCGACCTCCACCTCGACGGCGTCCACACCAATGAGCCCGCCTTCGGGCTGCCCGCGGTGTGGATCGGCGAGAGCCAGCGCGAGCAGGCGGAGATCAGCGGCTACACGGTCGTCGACCCGACCTCGCTCATCGTGACCCACCTCTCCGAGCTCATCCGCACCCACGCCGACGAGCTGCTCGGCCGCCAGGACGCCCGTGCCCTGCTCGACACGCTGAAGGAGCGCGTGCCGACCGCGGTCGAGGAGCTGGTGCCCGACCTGATGTCCGTCGGCGAGGTGCAGCGCGTGCTGCAGCACCTGCTGGCGGAGGGCGTCTCCATCCGTGACCTGGTGACGATCCTGGAGACGCTCGGCGACAAGGCCAAGCTCACCAAGGACGTCGCGATCCTCGCCGAGTACTGCCGCCAGGCCCTCGCCCGCGTCATCTGCGGTCGCTACCTGGACGAGTCGGGGACCCTCCGCGCCATCACGCTCGACCCCGACCTGGACCGCGAGATCGCCGAGTCGGTCACGCGCACGGAGGACGGCGCGATGGTGGCGATGGACCCCTCGCGGGTCGGCGCCCTGATCGACGCCCTGAAGTCCCAGGTGGACGCGGCCCAGGCCCTCGGCACGGCACCCGTCGTCCTCACCTCCGGCGCCACCCGCCGCCACCTAAAGGCGCTCACGGTGCACGCGCTGCCCGCGCTCGCCGTCCTCTCCTACCACGAGATCCTGCCGTCGGCGCACGTCGAGCCGGTCGGCATGGTGCGGATCAGCTGACCAAGGGAGATCTCCTCCGATGCAGACCAAGCAGTTCACCGGCGCCTCGATCGACGAGGTGCTG
>DATMJR010000045.1:0-4402 GCA_035553775.1 Miltoncostaeaceae bacterium
ACAGCAGCACGATGTCGAACACCTTCAGGACGTTGATGATCATCGTGATGAAGACCACCGACAGGACCGGCGCGAGCAACGGCACGGTGACCCTCCGGAACACCTGCCACTCGTTCGCCCCGTCCGTGCGCGCGGCCTCCTGGAGGTCGCGCGGGATGGCCGACAGGCCGGCGGCGATCAGCACCATCGCGAAGCCCGCCCACACCCAGATGTAGGCGATGATCACGCTCGGCGTGATCAGGTCGGAGCCCAGCCAGTCGACGCCGCCGAACGGGGCCGCGAACGTGGCCGAGCCGATGGCCACCCGGTAGGGGCCGCCCTCCACGCCCCCGAAGACGAAGGTGCCGTCGTCGCGGGTGGTGGTGCTGGCCACGCGCCCGCCGTCCGGGCGGCGCAGCTCGACGGTCACCCCGGGCAGGCCGGCCTCGCCCTCCTCCACCACGCCGGGCCGGCCCCCGCCCGGCCGGAAGTCGCGCCACACCACGCCGGTGACGGCACCGGGCTCGGGATCGGGCAGCACGGCGGGCTGCGCGGCCTCGGGCACCTCGTCCGCACGGATGCCGGTGAGGCCGAGCGGGGCGACGTCACCCGCCGAGACCGGCTCCCGGAGCAGGATGCCCCCCTCCGGATTGCCGGTGACGGCCGGCGAGGAGGGCAGGGCGCGCGAGAGCGTGCCGGGCGGGTCGGCCCAGTCCTTGACGACCGCGATCGAGGCGTTGAGCGCCCCGCGGTCCGGCTCCTTCTCGTACATCACGCGCCAGATCACGCCCGCCGCGAACAGCGAGATCGCCATGGGCATGAAGATCGCGATCTTGAAGGCGGTGGACCACCGCACCTTCTCGATCAGCACCGCGAACACCAGGCCGATCGCGGTGACCATCGCGGGCACCACCGCCACCCAGATGACGTTGTTGCGGATCGCCGTCTGGAGGGGGTCGCTGGTGAACAGCGTCTGGTAGTTGTCGAGCCCGACGAACCGGTCACCCGACGCGTCGTAGAAGCTCCGGATGATCGTGGCGATCAGCGGATAGACGATCCAGACGCCGATCAGCAGCGCCGCGGGCAGCAGGAAGAGCCCGACCGTCCCGGCCCGGCGACGCCGGCCGATGCGGTCGGGCGGTGGCGGCGCCTCCTGGGGAGGCGCCGCCGTGATGCTCTGCCCGCTGCCCACGTCCCGCTACCGGTAGGCCCGCGCGGCGGCCTGCTCGAGGCGCCGGGCGGTCTGCTGCGGGTTCGGGTTCCGCAGGAAGTCCTGCAGGATGCCCCACATGCCCTGGCCGACGGTGGCCCCGAAGGACGCCGGCTGGGTGTCGGACATGTCGAACCGGAACGTCTCGGCCTGCGCGAGCTCCTGCGCGGTGTTGCGCGTCAGCTCGTCGGTGTAGGCCTCCGCGTCCACCTCGCGGTTGGGGGAGCTGAACCCGCCCAGGCGGGCCCACACCTCGGCCGCCTGCGGCGTCGCCAGGCACTGCACCGTCGCGCGTGCGGCGGGGGTGTCGCGGAACATGACCACCTGGTCGCCGGCGCCCATCACGACCCCCTCCGGCGAGTCGCCGATCCGGGGGAACCGGTAGTAGTTGTAGTCCTCGCCGGCGGTCAGGTTCGCGCCGGTCGGCAGCGCGGTCGGGACGAAGTCACCCTCGATCACCTGCGCCGCGGCGGGCTGGTCGCGGAACACCTGCGCCACCGACGACGGGAAGTCCGTCTGCAGGGCGCCGTTGACGCCGCCGGCGACGTTCTGCCGGTCGCCGACCACCGCGCGCATCTGCGTGAGCGCCTCGATCACCGACGGGTGCGTCCACGGGATCTCGTGGCGCGCCAGCTGGTCGTACAGCTCCGGGCCGGCGGTGCGCAGGTAGATGTTCTCGAACAGGTCGGTGAGCGTCCACCCGTCCGCGCCGGCGATGCTGTACGCGGGCACGCCCGACGCCCGCAGCGTCTCGGCGTTCTGGAGGAACTCGTCCCACGTGGTGGGCGGCTCGACCCCGGCGTCCTCGAAGACGCGCGGGTTGTACCAGACGGTCGACTTGTTGGCGCCCTTGAAGAACAGGCCGTACAGGTTGTCGTCGACGCTGCCGGCCCGGATCCAGTCCTCGCCGTAGTTGGCGCGGATGGTCTCCTCGGCGAAGGTCAGCGGCTTCAGCGCGTTGCGGTTGGCGAAGCCCTGCACCAGACCCGGCTGGGCGACGACCGCGAGGTCCGGCGGGTTGCCGCCCTCGACCGCGGTGCTCAGCACGGTCGGCAGCTGGTCGCCGGCCGAGTTGTAGCGGATGTTGACGTTCGGGTAGCGCTGCTCGCAGTGGTCGAGCACCTGCCGGAACTTGTTCTGCTCCTCCCCCGACCAGACCGCCGTGATGCTCACGTTGCCGCTCACGCTGGTGTCGGGCTCGGTGGACCCGGCGGCGTCGCCGCCGGCGGTACCGCCGCCCTCGTCGTCGTCGCCGCCGCAGGCGGCCACGAACAGCGCCAGCAGCACCGCGAGCACGACCGCCGTCAGGCGGTGGCTCCAGCCCGTCCCCCTCATACCGTGACCTCCATCACCGGAGTGCCCGAATAGATCCCCTCGCCCGTCTCCGGGTCGAAGAAGTGCAGGGCGCGCGTGTCGACGACCATCTCCAGCAGGTCGCCCTCGCGGACCCCCGAGCGCGGCGACAGGCGCCCCACGAACGTGGCGCCTCCGCCCGCATCCCCGGACGCGCCGTCGCCTCCCGTCGCGATGGCGTCCGGCCCCAGCTGCTCACCCGGGTCGTGGCCGCGCTCCTCCGCGGAGACGTCCGCCTCACGGGCATCCGTCGCCACGTAGACGAGCAGCTCCGACCCGAGGGCCTCGCGGAGGGTGACGCGCCCGCGCAGGCGCCGGTCGGCGGGGGCGTCCGGGACGAGCGCGGCGTCCTCGACGTCCTCGGGCCGGATGCCGACCGTGACCGGCCCGCCCTCGTAACCGGCGAGCGCGGGACGCGCCCGCACGGCCTCCTCGTCCACCGCCAGCCGCTGTGCGCCGAGGTCGACGACCAGGGTGCCGTTCTCGCGGATCAGCCGCGCCTCGAGCAGGTTCATGGCCGGGCTGCCGATGAACGCGGCCACGAACAGGTTGCGCGGCCGGTCGTACAGCTCCTGGGGCGGCGCCACCTGCTGCAGCAGGCCCTTGCGCATCACCGCGACGCGGTCGCCCATGGTCATGGCCTCGACCTGGTCGTGGGTGACGTAGATCGTCGTCACCTCCAGGTCGCGCTGCAGCCGGCTGATCTCCGCCCGCGTCTGGACGCGCAGCTTGGCGTCGAGGTTCGACAGCGGCTCGTCCATCAGGAACACCTGCGGCCGGCGCACGATGGCCCGTCCCATGGCGACCCGCTGACGCTGCCCGCCCGACAGCGAGCGGGGCTTGCGCTTGAGGTGTTCGGTGAGGCCGAGGATCCGGCCCGCCTCCTCGACGCGGGTGCGGATCTCGTCCTTGGGCACCTTCTGCAGCCGCAGGCCGAAGGCGATGTTGTCGAACACCGTCAGGTGCGGGTAGAGCGCGTAGCTCTGGAACACCATCGCGATGTCGCGATCCTTGGCGGGGACGTCGTTGACGACCCGGTCGCCGATCCGCAGCTGACCGGCCGAGATGTCCTCGAGCCCCGCGATCATCCGCAGGGCCGTCGTCTTGCCGCACCCGGAGGGCCCCACAAGGACGAGGAACTCCCCGTCCCCGATGTCGAGGTCGAGACCCCGCACGGCGGCCGTGCCGTCGGGGTACACCTTGGACACCTGATCGAAAGTCACGCTTGTCACGAGGGCGCGATTGCCCCCTCGCATGAGGTTTCAAACAGGGAAATGCGGGATCCGGACGCCCGACCGCCTGCCGCCGCCCACCGGAAATCCCGCTCCGAGCGACTTTTCGTGCGCCGCCGCTCAGCGGGTGGCGCGGACCGACCAGTAGCCGCTGGTGGCCCGGAAGGCGGCCGGGTCCTCGTTGCCGCGCACGAGCAGGTCCAGCATCCGGTCGTGGACGGGGGCGTAGCGATCCCCCAGCGCGCCGCGCGCCGCGCGCCAGACAGGGTGATGGTCCTCCTGGTCGGCGAGCCACGCCGCCGGCGACGCCGCCGTGAAGGGCAGACTCTCCCTGCGCACCTGCACGTCGCGCGCCCCGGCGCCGGTGAGCAGGTCGCGGATGCCGTCGGGACCGCCCCACGGACCGGCCCCGTACCGCCGGCCGGACAGCGCCTCCCACAGCGCCGCCCCCGCCTCCGAGATCGCGCCCGCGGGCACCCAGGCGGTCAGCGCGAGCGTCCCGCCCGGGCGGGCGGCCCGCACCAGTTCGGCTGCGGCGCGTGACGGGTCACCGCTGAAGATCACCCCGAAGACGCTCAGCACGACGTCGGCCTCGCCGTCGCCCACCGGCAGGTCCTCGGCCCGCCCC
>DATMJR010000046.1:0-2086 GCA_035553775.1 Miltoncostaeaceae bacterium
CTCTACATCGGCGACACGACGGTGAAGACCCACATCACGCGCATCCTGCAGAAGCTGGACGTGCGGGACCGGGTGCAGGCCGTGGTCCTGGCGCACGAGTGCGGGCTGTTCGAGGCCGATGGGGGTCTCGCGGAGGGTTGACCCGACGGGAGGGGGACCCGCCCGACGGGGTCCGCCTCCCCGGCGGTCTCCCTGAAGGGGCGCCGGGCATAAATGATCCGCCATTCGCGACAGATGGGTCGCCTCAACGCCGCCGACCCGCTATGCTGCCCGAGCGCCAAGGGGAGTACCCCGACCGGGCGCGGTCGCCACTTCGGCCCCCATGGCCCGGCCGCGCCGCCCACCTGACGGGTGGGGGAGACCTCGGCTCCGATCGATTCTCGACTGGAGACGGAGGTCCCGATGAACGAGGCACTCGACTTCGCCGTGCCGCTGTGGGTGTGGGTGGCGTTCGGCGCCGGCATCGCCGCACTGCTGGCGGTCGACCTGCTGCTGCACCGCGACGACCACGTCGTGTCCTTCCGCGAGGCGGCGATCTGGAGCGCGATCTGGATCGGGGTCGCGCTCGCCTTCGGCGTCGTCCTCTGGTCGTGGCAGGGCGGCGAGGTGGCCGCGACCTTCTACAGCGCCTACCTGATCGAGAAGGCGCTGTCGGTCGACAACGTCTTCGTCTTCGCGTTGATCTTCACGTACTTCGCGATCCCGGACCGGTACCAGCACCGGGTCCTCTTCTGGGGCGTGATCGGGGCGCTCGCGTTCCGGCTCGTGTTCATCTTCATCGGCGCCGGCCTGCTGGAGACGTTCTTCTGGACCGCCTACGTGCTGGGCGCCTTCCTGATCTACACGGGGTGGGTGATGGCCTTCCGGCACGACCGGCCGATGAACCCCGACGCGAACCCGGTGGTCGGCCTCATGCGCCGGGTCATCCCGGTGGATCCCGAGGTGCACGGCAACCGGTTCCTGATCCGCCTGGACGGGCGGCGGACGGCGACGCTGCTGCTGGTCGCGCTGGTCGCGATCGAGACCACCGACCTCGTCTTCGCGATCGACTCCGTGGCCGCGGTGCTCGCGATCACCACGAACACCTTCATCGTGTGGGCCTCGGTGGCACTGGCCGTGCTTGGCCTTCGCGCCCTCTACTTCTGCCTGGCCGGCCTGCTGCGCCGCTTCGTGCACCTGCACCACGGCCTGGCGTTCCTGCTCGCCTTCGCCGGGATCAAGCTGATCCTCTCGGAGACGCCGGTCGGGAAGCTGCCGGTCGCCCTGTCGCTCGGCGTCATCGTCGCGACGCTGGCGGTGTCGATCGCCTGGTCCCTGTGGGCCACCCGGCGGGCGCCGGTCGGGTGAGGCGATGCGACCCCACAGTGGCTCAGCAGCGCGGGAGGGGCACCCGCACCAGCGTCTGCTCCTCCCGCGCGATCGTCCATGCGGTGCGTGGCCCGATCGCGAACGACGGTTCGTAGGACGGGAGGTCGACCGCGCCGAGGGGCACCTCCGGTCCATCCGGGCCGGCACCCGGCCGCAGGCGGACGACGCGGGGCCGGCCCTCGGACAGTCCCGCGAGCGCCCAGACGCAGCCTCCGTGGGCGCCGAGCGCCGCCGCGACGCCCTTGCCCACGGGTCCTCGTCCGCTCGCGAACCAGCGCACCTGCCCCCCGGGGCTCTTCAGCCACAGGCCGCCCCGCACCGCCACCATCTGCGGGCTCGGGCCGCCGTGCGCGGACACCACGCCGACCTCACCGCGGTCGACGGGCGGGGCCCCCGCGACGCCTTCGACGACGCTCCCCGCCGTGTTGCCCGCCTCGTCCATCTCGCCGGGCCGAAGCCCCCAGATCGCGCCGCCGGGACTCGTGACCGTGAAGGTCGAGACGCCGAAGCCGCTGCGGTCGGCGGCGCGCACGTCGTGCCCGGCACGGACCGCGGCCGGCCGGCACACCGGGTCGCAGGTGCCGGGCGTGAACGCCGCCCGCGGACCGAGCAGGTCCGGGGAGGAGGGGTCGAGCGACCGGACGACGCCGGTCTCCGGGCTCCACAGCAGGACCTGGGCGCCCAGGTCCTGCAGGTACGCGGAGTCCCCCACGCGGAT
>DATMJR010000047.1:0-3469 GCA_035553775.1 Miltoncostaeaceae bacterium
GACAGGTGGAGGCCGGGGCGCGGGAGGCACCGTCGGGGGCGGCTCCGCCGCCGCCCGGGGCCGGGGCCGCGGCGCCCGCCCCGACGGCGATGTAGCCGAGCGGCTGGGTGATCTCGAAGGAGTCGCCGGGGTTGACCAGGATGCTGTGGAGCACCCCTGTCGCCGGGGACGGCACGGGCGTGTCGACCTTGTCCGTGCTGATCTCCAGCAGGTCGTCGTCCTGCGTCACGCTGTCGCCCGGCGCCTTGTACCAGTCCACCACGGTGCCCTCGACCACCGACTCCATCTCGGGGAGCACGATGGGCACCAGCGTGGCGCCGTCGCCCGCCCCGGGGGCGCCGTCGCCGCCGGACGCCGCCGCGGGCGGCACGGGCGCCTCGGCGTCCGTCGCCTCGGGGACCTGCCCGCCGTCCGCCGGGTCGGCGGGTGCCGGCGGGGCGGGGGCCGCGCCGTCGAGCGCGATCTCGGCGAGCAGGGCGCCCACCTCCACCGTCTCGCCCTCGGGGGCCACGATCCGCGCGATCGTGCCCGCCACCGGCGCCGGCACCTCGACGTCCACCTTGTCGGTCGTCAGGTCCAGCAGGATGTCCCCGGCCGCCACGGCCGCTCCCTCGGAGACCCGCCACTCGACGATGGTCCCCTCCGTGACCGACTCCCCGAGCTCGGGGAGCAGGACCTGGAACGTGCGGGAGGTGGTGGACAACGACTGGCTCCAAACGTCGGGATTGGCCGACGCACCGGGGCCGCGGCCGCCCGGCGCGTCGCCTGTGCACACCATGCAAGGTTCTAGCAGGCCGTCCCGTCCGGCACCCGTGTCGCGGCGCGCCGGGGGCGGCCGTCCGGGCCGCGGGCGGCGGAACGCCCGCCCTACGCCCGGCCGGCGGCCACGGCCCCGGGGGCGGGGGCCGCGTCACCGGCCAGGGGCAGGCCGAGCCGTGCCCACAGCGGGACGCCGCCGTCGCCGACCCGCGCGACGGCGCGGGCGCCCGCGGCCTGCAGCAGACTCGCGGCCACCGCCGCGCGCGGTCCGGAGGCGCAGATCACGGCCAGGGGGGCGCCGCCGTCCAGCCCCTCCGGGATCCCGTCGATCTCGCGGAAGGCGCGCTGCACCGAGCCGGGGATGTGCAGCGCCTCCCAGTCCGCGCGCTCGCGCACGTCCAGCACCTGGATGCCGCCCCCGCTCCAGCGGGCGTGCAGATCGGGCACCGAGAGGCGTTCCATGGTCGCCACGGGCAGGCCCGCGGAGCGCCAGGCCCCCACGCCCCCTGCCAGGGTGCCCGCGTGCCGGCGCAGTCCGGCGGCCGCGGCGAGCAGCGCGGCGCGGTGCGCCTCGTCGGGGTCGGCGGCGACGAACACGAGCGGGCGGTCGGGGCCGGCCAGCCACCCCAGCTTGGAGCCGAACCCCGGGCGGCCCGCGGGCACGCAGACCGCGCCGGGGACGTGCCCGTCGTCGAAGGCGCTCTCGGCGCGCACGTCCACCACCAGCGCGCCCGCGGCCTGCGCGTCCCGCACCTCCGCCGGCGCGCGCGGGGCCGGGCGCGTGGGCGCCGGCAGCAGGGGTCCGCGATTGAGGGCGACCACGTGGCGGAAGTTCGGCGGCTGCGCCCCGAGCGCCGCGGTCGCGCGGCGCACGAACTCGTCCGGGTCGCGCACCTGCAGCAGCGGCTGGTTCCGCCGCTCGTAGCCGATCGTCGAGGACGTCTTCGCGTCCATCCCCGGGCCCCCGCACATCGAGCCGCCGAGGTGGCCGGGCCACACCTCGCAGGTGTCGGGCAGCGCGAGCAGGCGCTCGTGCAGGGAGCGGTGCAGCGCGCGGGCGCCCTCCTCGCGGTCGACCGCGAGGTCGGGTCGCGCGACGTCACCGACGAACAGGGTGTCGCCCGTGAGCACCGCCCAGGGCTCGTCGCCCCGGCGCGCGTCGGTGAGGGTGAAGGCCGTGTGCTCGGGGCGGTGCCCCGGGGTGTGGAGCGCCCGCACGGTGACCGTGCCGAGGTGCAGTTCCCATCCGTCGTCGATCGGGTGGTGCCCGTGGGCGGCGCCCGACGCGCGGTGCACGTGGATGGCCGCCCCGGTCGCGGACGCCAGCGCCCCGTGTCCCGACACGTGGTCGGCGTGGGTGTGGGTCTCGAGCACGTGGGTGATCGCGACGCCGAGATAGGCGGCCAGGCGAAGGTACTCGCCGACGTCCAGGCGCGGGTCGACGACGACGGCCACGCCGGCCGCCGCGTCCCCCACCAGGTAGCTGGCGCAGCCGAGGTCCTCGTGGATGACCTGGCGGAAGATCACCGGGGGCGCCCCTGGCGCATGTCGCCTCCTGGCGGGGACTCCCGGCCAGCACAGCAGGGCGCCCGGCGCCGTGTCAACGCACGCGCGCCTCCCGGAGGTGCCCGCGGACGGCGCGCGGACCCGCCGGCGGCCGCCCCGCGGGCCGGCGCGGGGCGGCCGGCGCCGGCGGCAGGCCGAACAGGTACGACGGCCGCAGCTCCGGGCACCACCGCTGCAGGAGCAGCGTCGTCCCGACGTCGAAGCACATGACCTCCGCGCGCCCGCCCAGGCCGAGCGCGGCCACCTCCCGGCCGACGGCCCGTACGATGGCGGCGCCCGGCCCCGGCGCCCCCGCGCGCGGCGACCGGCGCACGGCCTCGCCGAGCTTGATCTCGATGTTGAGGTGCACGCACCGGGCGTTGCGCGCCCGCAGCGCCGAGAGCGGGTCGTGGGCCGCGCGTGCCGCGTGGTGGCGGGTGTAGGCGCGCACCAGGGCGACCAGGTCCTCCAGCGTGGCGACGGCGTGGGGGTGGGGCAGTCCCCGCGCGGCGGCGACCGCCGTCGCGACGGGTGAGGGCGCGAGATCCCCCGCGCCCGGCGGGGCGTCGGCCATCACGTCGCCGACGAACCGGGCGCGGATCTCGGCGAGCGTCAGGGCCTCCGCCGCCGCCTCGGTCTCCTGCCCGGGCGTACCGCCCGCGGGCGGGCGGTACGCCGACCGGGTCATGCGCGCGTCGTGCACCAGCACGAGGGCCCCGTCCCGGCTGAGCCGGACGTCCGTCTCGATGGTCGTGACGAGGTTGTCGAGCGCCGCCTCCATGGACGGCAGCGAGTTGCCCGGCCGCAGGTGGGCGGCCCCCCGGTGCCCCTGGAGGTCGAACAGCTCCCGGTCGACCCGCCCGTCCTCGGTCAGCAGGGGCCACTCCGGCCGGTCGGCGGCCCTCAGCAGGGCCAGCAGCAGGTCGGGGCGGTCGGTGATCATCCCGCGCACGCCCCGGTCCAGCAGCTCGGCCATGCGCCGCGGGTCGTTCACCGTGAAGGGCACGACGGGGAAGCCGGCCGCCTGGATCCCCTCGACGTCGACGCCGGGCGCGTCGGGGGACCCGCCGGTGCCCAGCAGGCGGTGGTCGGGGCACACCGCCGGGCGGCGCGTCGCGCCGTGGGCGCGGGCGTGCCCGTGGAGGGCCTCGGCCAGGGGCAGGAC
>DATMJR010000048.1:0-3747 GCA_035553775.1 Miltoncostaeaceae bacterium
GCGGACTCCAGCAGCACCAGCACCGAATCGCGCAGGACGCCTCGGGCCGACGCGAGGATGAGGGCGGCGATGCCGAGCGCGATCAGCGGATCGGCGACGTTCCAGCCGAACGCGAGCACCAGCAGCCCGGCGACCAGCACCCCGAGCGACGCCGCGGCGTCGCCGGCGAGGTGCAGGAACGACGCGCGCATGTTGAGGTCGGCCGCCGGGCCGGCGGCGCGGTGGATCAGCCAAGCGCTGCCGAGGTTGACCACGATGCCCCCCGCCGCCACCAGGGCGAGCGGCAGGCCGGGCACCTCCGGGGGGTCGCCCAGGCGCCGCGCCGCCTCGACCCCGATGACCGCGGCGACGGCCACGATCGACAGGGCGTTGACCAGGGCGGCCAGCACCTCCGCCCGCCGGAACCCGAAGGTGTGCCGGCCTCGGGCCGGGCGTGCGGCGAGGGCGTGCGCGCCGAGCGCGACGGCGAGCGCCAGCACGTCCGACAGGTTGTGGCCCGCATCCGCCAGCAGGGCCACCGAGCCCACGAGCAGCCCCACCGCCGCCTGGAGCGCCGTGTAGGCGGCGTTCGCGACGAGCGCGATGCCGAGCGCGCGCCCCTGCCGGCCCGCGGAGCCGTGGTGATGGCCGTGTGCGTGCCCATGCCCCACGCCCGCATCGTCGCAGTCCCGCCGGGTGGCGGCGCCGGCCCGTGCAGGTGCCCGGGAGCGGCGCATCCGTGCGGCCGTCGCCCCGCGCGGCGTGCGGGCGGCGGGACGGGGCGCGCCCGGGCAGGATGGTGCGATGCCGCCGCGCACCCTCGTCAGTCTCCAGGGCGCCGGCGCCGTGCGCGGCGCCCGGACCATCCTCGCCGACGTGACCCTCGGCGTCGCCGAGGGTGACCGGATCGGGGTGGTCGGCCGCAACGGCGGGGGCAAGTCCACGCTGCTGCGGATCCTCGCGGGCCTCGACCCGCCCGACGGCGGGGTGGTGACCCGGGTGACCGGGCTGAGCGCCGGGCTGGTGGGCCAGGCCGATGCGCTGGACGGCGCGCGGACGGTCCGCGAGGTCCTGGTGGGCGGGCGCGCCGACCACGAGTGGGCCGGCGACCCGCGCATGCGCGAGGTGCTGGCGGGGTTGCTCGGCGGCGTGGGCCTGCGGCGGCTGCCCGGGGGGCTGGACGCCCAGGTGGGGCGGCTGTCGGGCGGGGAGCGCCGCCGGGTGGCGCTCGCGCGGCTGCTGCTCGACGCGCCCGAGCTGCTGCTGCTGGACGAGCCCACCAACCACCTGGACGTGGAGGGCGTCGACTGGCTCGCGCGCCACCTGGCGGCCCGCCGCGGCGCCCTGGTCGTGGTGACGCACGACCGCTGGTTCCTGGACGCCGCCTGCACGGCCACCTGGGAGGTCGCCGACGGCGGGGTGCACCGGTACGACGGCGGGTACGCGGCCTACGTGCTCGCGCGGGCCGAGCGCGAGCGGCAGGAGGCCGCCCGCGACGCCCGCCGGCGCAACCTGCTGCGCAAGGAGCTCGCCTGGCTGCGCCGCGGGCCCCCGGCGCGCACCTCCAAGCCGCGCTTCCGCATCGAGGCCGCCAACGCCCTCATCGCCGACGAGCCGCCCGTGCGGGACCGGGCCGAGCTTTTGCGCTTCGCCGCGTCGCGCCTGGGCACCCGGGTGCTCGATCTGGAGGGGGTGTCGGTCGCCGTGCCGGATGGCGGCGGCGACGGCGGCCGGCGCTGGCTGCTGCGCGACGTGACCTTGCGCCTGGGGCCGGGCGACCGCGTCGCGCTGGTCGGCGTCAACGGCGCCGGCAAGACGACGCTGATGCGCCTGCTGGACGGCGCCCGGGACCCGGACGCGGGCGAGGTGCGGCGCGGGCCCACCGTCCGGGTCGCCCACCTCACCCAGGAGGTGGCGGAGGTCCCGGGCGAGCTGACCGTGATCGAGTCGCTGGAGCGGGTGCGCCGGCGCGTGGTGCTCGCGGACGGCACGGAGATGACCGCCAGCACCCTGTGCGAGCGCTTCGGCTTCCGGGGCGCACGCGCACGGACCCGGGTGCGCGAGCTGTCGGGCGGCGAGCGGCGCCGCCTGCAGCTGATGCGGCTGGTGATGGAGGAGCCCAACGTGCTGCTGCTCGACGAGCCCACCAACGACCTCGACACCGACACGCTCGCCGCGCTGGAGGACCTGCTCGACGGCTGGCCGGGAACGCTGGTGGTGGTCAGCCACGACCGCTACTTCGTGGAGCGGGTGTGCGACGACGTGCACGGGCTGCTGGGCGACGGGCGGCTGCGGCACCTGCCGGGCGGCGTCGAGCAGTACCTCCGGCTGCGCCGCGCGGCGGAGGAGGCCCCCGCGGCGCCCGCGCCGCGGCGCACGGGCGCCCCGACCGCGGGGGCCCAGCTGCGCTCGGCGCGCAAGGAGGCCCAGCGGCTGGAGCGCGAACTCGACCGGCTGGGGGCGCAGGAGGCCGCGCTGGAGCAGGAGATGGCCACGGTCGCCACCGACCACGCGCGCCTGCGCGAGCTCACCGCCGCGCACGGGGCCCTGCGCGCGCGGCGGTCGGAGCTGGAGGAGGCCTGGCTGGCCGCCGCGGAGGCGGCCGAGGCCGCTACATGATCATCGACTCGATCTTCTCGGGCGCGATGTGGATGAGCACCCGCTGCTCGCCGGGCTGCAGGAAGGGGTAGCGGTCCTGGCCGAGGTAGCGCTTGGCCATCGCGTGGATGTGGTCCTCGGCGCCGTCGTGGGTCGTCTCGACGACGCGCCCGCGAAGCCACACCGCCCGGAAGTCGGACTCGCGGCTGCTCACCGAGATCGCCACCCGGGGGTCGCGCCGCACGTGCTTCAGCTTCGCCCGCCCCTCGGCGGTGTTGACGAGGATGTGGCCATCGGGGTGCAGGTCGATCCAGACCGGCGTGGTCTGCGGCATGCCGTCCCGCTGCAGGGTGGTGAAGTGGGCGAGGTTGCCGCCCGTGACGATCGCGCGCTCGTCGTCGCTCAGCGTGGCCATCGGTGCCTCCGTCCGGTCGTGGTGCCGCGAGCCTAGGGCGCCGCCCGGCCGGCGCGCCCGCCCATCGGTGTCACGACGCGAGGGTCGGACGCACCCGCGGCGGGTAGTGGCGCCCCCATGCCCAGAATCGGATGGCACGCCTCCCACGAGCAGTCCCCGCCCAGCCGCCTGCTCGCCGACGTCCGGCACGCCGAGCAGGCGGGCTTCCAGATCGGGATGTCCTCGGACCACTTCGCCCCGTGGAGCGCGCGCCAGGGGCATTCCGGCTATGCGTGGTCGTGGCTCGGCGCCGCGATGGCGACGACGACGCTGCCCTTCCGCGTGGTCACCGCGCCCGGCCAGCGGTACCACCCGGCCGTGCTCGCCCAGAAGATGGCGACGCTCGCCGAGATGTTCCCCGGCCGCCTGGCCGTGTGCCTGGGATCGGGCGAGGCGATGAACGAGCACATCACCGGCGATCCCTGGCCGACCAAGGACGACCGCAACGCGCGCCTGCGCGAGTGCGCCGACATCACCCGCGCCCTCTTCCGGGGCGAGGAGGTCACCCATCGCGGGCACGTCGACGTGCACCGGGCGCGGCTCTGGTCGCGCCCGGCGGAGCCGCCGCCGCTGTTCGGCGCCGCCGTCTCGGAGCGCACCGCGCGCTGGCTCGGCGGCTGGGCCGACGGCCTCGCCACCATCAACCAGCCGATCGACACCGTGCGGCGCGACCCCCGGGTGGCGATCTCGGTGAGCAGCCGCGAGTCCGACTTCCG
>DATMJR010000049.1:0-3578 GCA_035553775.1 Miltoncostaeaceae bacterium
CCCCGCCGCCGGCGCCGGCGGCGGGGGCGTGGCCGCCACGGGCATCTCCTGGGTCACGTCGGGCTCGGGCACCCACAGCACCACGAGCTCGCTGGCGCCGAGCGTGAGGACGTCGCCGCGACGCAGCGGCGTGGGCCGCTCCACGGGGCGGCCGTTGACGAGCGTGCCCGCCGTCGAGCCGAGGTCCTCCACCAGCAGCAGGCCGCCGCGGACGGACATCCGTGCGTGCGTGCGCGAGACGCGCGGGTCGGTCAGGAGCCACTCGTGCACCGGGTCCCGCCCGACGACCACGCTCGGGGCCGTCAACGCGAACCGCGTGCCCGCCTCACGGCCGGACCGGACCTCGACGACCTCCTGAGGCATGCGCCTCCTCCTCCCCGCGGGTGCGCGGCGAGCCTAACGGCACCGGGGCGACGCGGTCACGGCCGGCGCCGTCGCCGGGGGAAGCGGCCGACGGGCGCCCCGCCGGGCGGGGGCGGCCCGCGCCCCCCGCCTCGCCGGTCAGGGGGTGGCGCGCGGCGGCCCCGGATGCGCGGGGGCGGGCGCGGGCCGCGGGAACTCCATCCAGGGCTCCGACAGCCGCTCGGCGTTGTAGCGCAGCTGGTGCCACTGCGGATACGGCAGCCGCGGGGCCGAGGCCACGTCGAGACGCCGCATCTCCTCGTCGTCCAGCCGCAACTGCGCGGCGCCCAGGTTGTCGGTCAGCTGCGCCTCGTTGCGGGCGCCCACGATGAGCGACGTGACGCCCGGCCGGCGCAGCAGCCACGCGAGGGCGACCTGGGCCACGGGGACGCCGCGTGCGCCGGCGATGTCCACCAGCACCTCCACCGTGTCGAGCGCGCCCTCGCGATCGGCGAGCCCGCCGGGCGGCCCCCACGCGGCCGTCCGCGACTCGTCGGGGGGCGTCTCGCCGCGACGCACCTTGCCGGTGAGGAAGCCGCCCGACAGCGGGCTCCACACCAGGATGCCGAGCCCCTGGTCCAGGCACAGCGGCATGAGCTCGAACTCCAAGTCGCGTGCGACCAGCGAGTAGTACGCCTGCAGCAGGTGGTAGCGCGTGAGGCCCTCCCGCTCGGCCACCGACAGGGCCTTCATGAGGTGCCAGGCCGAGTAGTTGGAGCAGCCGATGTACCGCACCTTGCCCGCCCGCACCAGGTCGTCGAGCGCGCGCAGCGTCTCCGCGATGTCGGTGTGGCCGTCGATGCCGTGCACCTGGAGGATGTCGATCCAATCGGTGCCGAGCCGGCGCAGGCTCGCCTCGTAGGCGCGGATCACGTGGTGGCGCGACTGTCCCCGGTCGTTGGGGCCGCCCATCAGACCGTGGAGCTTGGTGGCCACGAGGACGTCCGGGCGCCGGTCGCCCAGCGCCTGACCGAGGATCTCCTCGGAGGCGCCGTTCGAGTAGACGTCGGCGGTGTCGAAGAGGTTGACGCCCGCGTCCAGGCACATGTCGACCTGGCGGCGCGCCGCGTCGAGCTCGGTCGTGCCGACGCGCGCGAAGAACTCGCTGCGCGCCCCGCCGAAGGTCATCGCGCCGAACGACAGCACCGACACCTTGAGGCCGGTGCGTCCCAGGTACCTCAGCTCCACGGTCCACCTCCGGTCGTCCCGACGCCGCGTCGGGGGAGGATGCCCGTTCCGCCGGCCCGGCATCCGCGGTGCCCGAGCCCGGCCACGGGTAGGACAGGGCGATGCCGCGCGCGCCCGTCGTGCCGCCCCCCGAGGGCCTGGTGTTCACGCCCGACCTGCTGAGCCCCGGGGAGGAGGCGGCGCTGCTGCGGATCGTGGACGGGTTGGACTACGACCCGATCGAGATCCGGGGGGTCGTCGCCCGCCGCACCGCCCGCCACTACGGGGTGGGCTACGACTACGCCACCCGCACGGCACAGCCCGGCGCCCTGCCGATCCCGGAGTGGCTGGAGGACCTACGGGCCCGCGGCGCCGGGCTCGCCGGCCTGCCCCCCGAGGAGCTGGCCGAGGCGCTGGTGCAGCGGTACCCGCCCGGGGCGACCATCGGCTGGCACCGGGACGCACCGGCCTTCGAGGTCGTCGTGGGCGTGTCGCTGGCCTCGGCGTGCCGGCTGCGGTTCCAGCGCGGCCGGGGCGACGCGCGGCGGGTGGCGGAGGTGGCGCTCCCCGCCCGGTCGGCCTACGTGCTGACCGGGCCGGCGCGGTGGTCGTGGGAGCACAGCATCCCGCCCACGCCGGCCCTGCGCTACTCGATCACGTTCCGGACGCTGCGACGCGCGCGGGCGTGAGGACGGAGGGCGCCGCCGCGTCGCCCCCCTCCTGCGGCAGCACCTTGGTCATCAGCGCGCGGGCCGCGGCCACCACCAGGGGGCGGTCGTGCGTGACGGCGTACTCGAACACCCGCGACCCGCGCACGCGGTGCGTCGTCTCCCGGGCGACCAGTGCGCCCGCGAAATGGGGGCCCAGCACGACAACGCTCCACTCGCCCCCGAGGGGGTCGTCCGGACGCAGGTCGGCGCCGCGCACGCCCTCCACCGGCTCGGGATCGAGGTCCACGCCGAAGGCCGCCACCAGCGCGGCCGACTCCGCGAGGGCGCGGTACCGGCGGGCCGTGTCGTCGGTGAACCGCCGCGCCGACTGGAACGCCCCCAGCACGACGGCCTCGGCGCCGAGGCCGCGGGCGCGGTCCTCCAGCAGGTGCGAGATCTGCAGCAGAAAGCGCCAGTCGGCCTGGCGCGTCGGCCGGTGCGGCGCGACGGCGGCGAAGGGGGTGGGCGCGGGCGCCGGCGGCAGCGGCAGGGCCGGCAACGGCGACGACTCCACGTCCCGGGGCAGGGGACCCGGACGCCCCAGGTGCCAGCCCTGCACCAGCGTCGCGCCGAGTGCGCGGGCCCGGCGGTGGTGCTCCTCGTGCTCGATTCCCTCCGCCAGCAGCAGTGCCCCGGACCGCTCGCACTCCGCGGCCACGGCGGTGACGACCGCGGCCGTGTGCGCCGACGGCGGCTCGTGGACCAGGCGCATGTCGAGCTTGATCACGTCCGGAGCCACCAGCGGCATGAGGGCGAGCGAGCGCGGGTCGACGCCCACGTCGTCGAGCGCGATGCGCAGCCCCAGCCGGCGCGCGGCGGCGATGAAGTACAGGAGCTCGGACGGGCGCTGCGTCAGGGCGCGCTCGGTGATCTCCAGGACCAGGTGGGCGGAGCTGCCCCACGTCGCGACCAGGCGTCGCAGCGGCTCCACGCCGCCGGCGCGCAGGGCGTCGGGCTCGACGTTGACGAACAGCGGCGTCCGCAGACCGGCCGCGTGGGCGCCGAGCACCGCGCTCTCGCGGCAGCGCTCGTCCAGCTCCACCAGCAGGCCGTGACGGCGGGCCGCGCCGAACAGCGCACCCGGGGATTCCAGCGGGGACCCCGCCGGGCCGCGCACGAGGGCCTCGAAGGCGACGGGGCGGCCCGTCGCGATGTCGGCGATCGGCTGGTAGACGGTGCGGAGCGCCAGGGCCGGAGCGGGCGTCCGGGGCGGGGCGAGCGTGGCGATGGGCGGCATCTCGAGGCGCGGGGAGTTGGCGGGGCTCCTGTGGGGTCGGCGCCAGGCCGGGAGGACTTGAG
>DATMJR010000050.1:0-2679 GCA_035553775.1 Miltoncostaeaceae bacterium
GTGGACGCCCCGGCGGGCCCGGACGCGGCGGGCTCCGGTGCGGGCGGGGCGGCGGACGGCGCGGGAGCCGCGCCCGCCGGGGCGTCCACCATCCGGCACGCGATCCCGAACTCCCCGGCGCGCAGGTCCTCGTCGACCTCCAGCAGCACCGTGGGCGGCGCCACGAGCGAGAAGCCCATCGCGCGCGCGTGCGCCTCCAGGTACGCGGCCAGTTCCGCGGTGAGGGTGCTCTCGTACGTGCTGAAGGCCTCGCGGTCGGGGGTCGCCAGGAAGACGGTGTACTCGTTGGGCACGTAGACCTTGGCGACGGAGACCGTCTTGTGGTCCTCCATCTCGCGGGCCAGCTTGCGCGCGAGCTCCACCGGCTGGAGCTGGCTCCGGAACGCGCGGCGGAACCCGCGCTCGACCGCGGTCTCGATGGACTGTTCGATCTTCCGGAAGACGCTCATGACGAGGGCCCGCGGACAGTAGCGGACACCGGTGTGCCTCCCAGCCGGGCGAGGTGGCGCCACGGGCGCAGCGCCCAGAGGAGGAGCAGCATAACCGAGGGTGCCGCGAGGGCCGCGACCTCCTCCGGCCGCGGCGCGACGGCCGCGGCGGCCAGCACGGTGGCCAGCGACCAGGCCGCGACGGCGGCGACGCGCCGCGGTCCCGGCGTCGCGCGGAACATCGCCCGCGCCCCGATCGCCGCCGCGCCGAGGACCAGGGCCTGCCAGCCCGCCCAGGGATGCTCGGCGAGCGGTGCCGCGAGCTCGCGCACCGCGGTGACCGGGTCCCGCTCACGGGCGACGACGTCGAGACCGGGCAGGGAGGGGGTGGCCCCGAGCAGCAGGCCGGCGTCGCCGGCGGCGAGCTGCCAGGCGACCACGGAGGCCAGGCCGGTGAGCGCGAGCCACACCCGGCGGGCGGTGCCGGGCACCAGCCCCACCAGGGCGACGGCCAACGGGCCGAGCCCGGCGGCGAAGGCCAGCGGCGCGGCCAGCGGCGCCAGCAGCAGCCGTGGCGCGCCGCGGCCGCTGATCCACGCCGCCATGCCGACGACCGCCAGCGCCGCGGCCGCGCCGGGCGCGGAGCGCGAGAGCAGGGCGACCGTGCCCGCGAGCGCCGCCAGGGCGGTGAGCGCCGGCCACAGCGCGCCGCCGAGCGCGGCGACGGCGGCACCCACCGCAACCTCGGTGGGCCGCAGGCCCGTCTGCGTCCCGAGGACGGCGACGGCGACGGCCGCGGCGGCACCGGCGCCCGCCAGCGCGGGCAGGGCGCGCGGGGGCACCGCGGGCACGCCGCGCCGCAGGGCACGCGGTGCGGGGGCCCACCGGGCGAGGGTGTCGGCGAGGGCGACGGCCGCCGGGCGCCGCGCGGGATCGCGCTGCAGGCCCGCGGTCACCGCCTCGGCGAGCTGCCGGGGCAGATCCGGGCGGAGTCGCGCGAGCGGGGGCAGGTCCGCGCGCGCGGCGCGGCGCACGGCCTCGACCGGATTCGGGTGGTGCACGGGGTTGGACCCCGTGAGCGCCTCGTACAGCATCAGGCACGCGGCGTAGACGTCCGATGCCGGCAGCGCGGGCCGGCCCTCCGCCTGTTCGGGGGACATGTAGGCGACCGTGCCCACCAGGGCTCCCGCCTGGGTGAGGGACGCCTCCCCGCTCACCCAGGCGACGCCGAAGTCGGTGAGGCGGCCCCGGCCGTCCGTGTCCACGAGCACGTTGGCGGGCTTGACGTCGCGGTGCACGACCCCGCGCCCGTGGGCGTGGGCCAGGGCGCGCAGCACCCCGGCGACGACCTCCACCGCGGCCGCGTCGTCGACCGCCCCGGCGGCCAGGGCCTGCCGCAGCGACGGGCCCTCCACCAGTTCCCAGACCAGGCGGACGCAGTCCGGGTCCCTCCCCCAGTCCAGAATGGGGACGATGTTCGGATGCTCCAGGCGGGAGGCCGCCCGCACCTCGCGCCGCACGCGCGCCATCAGCTCGTCGTCGGCGGGGATGGTCTTGACCGCGACCCGGCGTCCGGTGGCGACGTCCTCGGCGCTGCGTACGCTGGAGGTGGCCCCGCGTCCGACGAGGGGTCCCAGCCGGTACCGGCCGAGCGCGAGTGCACTGGTGGTGGCCGTCACGTGAGCAGCTTCGACCATCCGGAGTCGGTACCTCCCGCGCGAGGTCGCCGCAGGCCCGCCGTGGTATCGTCCGCGCACCCTGAGCGGCAGGATGCGTGGGCGAGTGGTGGAATTGGTAGACACGCTAGGTTCAGGGTCTAGTGCTCGTACGAGCTTGGGGGTTCGAGTCCCCCCTCGCCCATCTCGCTCCTGCTTCGGTGACGCGTCCTCTCCACATAGCCGTGACGGTCGGGTAGGCGTTGGCCGACGACCGCTTCGACCCCGGGCAGGAGGGCGACACCGGGGCCACCGGGCGCACCCCGCGCCCGCCGCGGCAGCCGGACCGGGAGTGGGACGAGCTCGACAGCTCGTTCGCTGACGAACCCCGCGGCTTCGAGGCCATATTCGGGGACGACGAGCCCGAGCCGGAGCCCGCGCGGCGCGCGCCGGTGGAGGACTTCGGGTTCGACGAGATCGCGCGCGACGAGGAGCCCCGGGCGCGAGCCCGCGGGCGCGCGCGGGGCGCGGCGGGACGCATGCGCGGCGCGGCCGGACGTGCCGGAGGAGCGGCCCGCGGGCGCGCCGCGCATGCG
>DATMJR010000051.1:0-2556 GCA_035553775.1 Miltoncostaeaceae bacterium
CGTGCGCACCGGGCCCGAGGTCCCGGCGCCCGCCGAGACCGCCCCGACGGAGACCGCCCCGGCCGACACCGCACCCGGGGTGACCACGCCCGCCCCCGCGCTCGCCGTCCCCGACTAGGGCGACTCCGTCAGGAAGGCGCGGAGCGCCGCCGCGGTCTCCTGGGGCCGCTCCTCGGCGGGGAAGTGGCCGCAGTCGATCTCCGTCGCGCGCACGTCGTCGGCCACCTCGCGCCACGCCGCGGGCAGGTCGTACATGCGCCCCATGGCCCCCCGGGCGCCCCACATCACGAGCAGCGGGCATGCCAGCCGCCGCCCCGCGCGGGCGTCGGCGTCGTCGTGCACGAGGTCCACGCCCGCCGCGGCCCGGTAGTCGGCACAGGAGGCGGCGATGGTGGGGGCGTCGAACGCCGCCACGTACTCGGCGACGGCGCGCGGGTCCAGGTCGTCCACGTCCGCGGCCCAGCGCCGCAGGATCTCGCGCACGAACCACTCCGGGTCGGCGCCGATCATCCGCTCGGGCAGGCCGCCGGGCTGGATCAGAAAGAACCAGTGCCAGTAGGCGGTGGCGAAGGCCTGGTCGGTGCCGCGGAACAGCGTGCGCGTCGGGAGGATGTCGAGCACGGCGAGCCGCTCCACACGCCCCGGATGGTCGAGCGCGAGACGATGCCCCACCCGGGCGCCCCGGTCGTGGCCCACCACCGCGAAGGACCCGCGGAATCCGAGCGCTTCCATCAGCGCCAGGGCGTCGCCGGCCATCGCGCGCTTGGCGTAGAGCGTCGCCTCCGGGTCGGGCGCGGGCGCCCCGGACCCGCCGTAGCCGCGCAGGTCGGGGATGACCAGCGTCCGGTGGGCGGCGAGCGCCGGCGCCACCCGGTGCCACATCGCGCGCGTCTGCGGATACCCGTGCAGCAAAAGCGCCGGCGGCCCGTCGCCCCCCACCCAGGCCACCACGTGCCCCGCGGGCGCGGGGACCTCGACGCGGACGTCGCGGAAGCCGGGGAACACGCGGCCACCCTACCCCGCCCCCCGACCGGAGGAGGCGGCGGGCCCGCGCACCGCGCTGCGCGCACGGGCGCGCGTGTGCGAGGGTGGGCCCCACCAGGAGGTGGCCGTGCACGTGGAGCCGACGGAGATCGAGCAGGACCTGCGCGACCTGGCCCGGGAGTTCGCCCGGGCCGAGATCGCGCCCCACGCCGAGCGCTGGAACGCCGAGCACCACGTGCCGGTGGACCTGATCCGGCGCATGGGGGGCCTGGGGCTGCTGGGGGTGACGGTGCCCGAGGAGTACGGGGGCGCCGGCCTGGGGCAGACGGCGGTGTGCCTGGTGATCGAGGAGACGGCGTACGCCGACGTGGGGGTGTCCACGGCGGTCGCCGTGCAGAACGGCCTCGGCGCCTCGCCCGTGGTGCGCTGGGGCGACGACGCCCAGCGCGCGCGCCTGCTGCCGGGCATCGCCGCCGGCGAGACCATCGCCTGCTACGCGCTCACCGAGCCCGATGCGGGCTCGGACGCCGCGGCGCTGCGCACGGCGGGCACGGTCGACCACGACGGCGCCGTGACGGTGTCGGGCACCAAGACGTGGATCACCAACGGCGGCATCGCCGACGTCTTCGTGGTGTTCGCCCGCACCGACGGCCCGGGCGCCCGCGGGGTCACCGCCCTCGTGGGACCGGCGGGTCCGGGACTGACCGTCAGCCGCGAGATCCCCAAGCTCGGCCTGCACACCTCCTCCACCGTCGAGCTCGCGTTCGACGGGTGGCGGGTGGGTCCCGAGGGGGTGCTGGGCGCGCGCGGGCAGGGCATGCGCATCGCGCTCGCCACCCTGGACTCCGGCCGCATCGGCATCGCCGCCCAGGCCTGCGGCATCGCCCGGCGGGCGCTGGACGTCGCGGTGGACTACGCCCGCGGCCGCCCGGCCTTCGGCGGTGTGATCGCCCGCTTCCAGGGCGTGCAGTTCCCCCTGGCGGAGGTGGCCGCGAAGCTGGAGGCGGCGCGCCTGCTGACCTACCACGCCGCCGCCGCTCACGACCGGGGCGAGAACGTGTCCGCCCTCGGCGCCAAGGCGAAGCTGTTCGCGAGCGCGGTGGCGGTGGAGGCGGCCGACGTCGCCGTGCAGACGCTCGGCGGCTACGGCTACTCGGCGGAGTACCCCGCCGAGCGGCTGTACCGGGACGCGCGCATCACGCAGATCTACGAGGGCACCAGCGAGATCCAGCGCATGGTCATCGCCCGCGACCTGTTCGGGGACGCCGCCCGGGGCTGAGGGGTCGCCGCGTCAGACCCGCCGCATGCCGCCCGCGGAGGGGACGGCCGGCGCCGGGAAACGCCTCCGCCGGGGCCGGTTCCTCGGGGCGGAGCGCGTGCAGCACGTCCGTCACCCGCGGGCAGATCGCCCGCCCCGCGTCCCGCGCCATCAGGGCGCGCGCGTCGCCGACCGGCACGCCGGCGCGGTACGGGCGGTCCGCGGTGAGCGCCTCCAGGACGTCGGCGGCGGCGACGATCCCCGCGAGCCGGACCGGGGGCATGCACCTGCCGTCGGCGCCGACGTCCTGGAGG
>DATMJR010000052.1:0-4862 GCA_035553775.1 Miltoncostaeaceae bacterium
ATCGTGAAGCGCTACGGGGCGCTCACGGCCTCCGACCACGTCGACTTCACCCTCGCCCGGGGCGAGGTGCACGCCCTCCTCGGCGAGAACGGCGCGGGCAAGTCGACGCTCATGAACGTGCTCTACGGGCTCACCCGGCCCGACGAGGGCGAGATCCGCATCCGCGGCGAGCGGGTCGACATCGACTCGCCGAACGACGCGATCGCCCGCGGCATCGGCATGGTGCACCAGCACTTCATGCTGGTGCCGGTGATGACCGTCGCCGAGAACATCGTGCTGGCGGTCGAGCCCCGCGCGCGCGGGCTGCTGCTCGACCGCGCGGAGGCGGCGGCGCGGGTGCGCGAGCTCTCGGAGCGCTTCGGACTCGCGGTGGACCCCGAGGCGCTCATCGAGGACATCACCGTCGGCCAGCAGCAGCGGGTGGAGATCCTGAAGGCGCTCTACCGGGGCGCCGACATCCTGATCCTCGACGAGCCCACCGCGGTGCTGACCCCGAAGGAGGCCGAGGAGCTCGGCGGCATCCTGCGGGGCCTCGCCGCGCAGGGCACCTCCGTCGTCTTCATCACCCACAAGCTCAACGAGGTGCTCGACGTCGCGGACCGCGTCACCGTGCTGCGGCGGGGGAGGGTCGTCGACACGCGGCCCACGCACGGCGCCACGGAGGCGAGCCTGGCCACGCTGATGGTGGGGCGCGAGGTGGTGCTGCACGTCGACCGCGCGCCCGCGACCCCGGCCGCGCCGCTGCTCGAGGTGCGCGACCTGGTCGTGCACGACGAGCGCGACTGCCAGGCGCTGAAGGGGGTCTCGTTCGACGTCCGCGCCGGCGAGATCGTCGGCGTCGCCGGGGTCGACGGCAACGGCCAGGCCGAGCTCATCGACGCCATCACCGGGCTGCGCCGGCCCACGTCGGGCACGGTGCGCGTGCAGGGGCGCGACATCACGGGGGCCTCCCCGCACGCCGCGCTGGATGCCGGCGTCGGGCACATCCCCACCGACCGGCACGCCCGCGGCCTGGTGCTCGATTTCTCGCTGGCCGAGAACCTGGCGCTGCACGACTTCGACCGGCCGCCCTCGTCGCGCTTCGGCTGGCTGTTCCCGCGCCGGCTCCAGCGCGCGGCCGATCCCCTGCTCGCCGAGTTCGACGTGCGCGGCGGCGGCGCCGGGACGCCCGCCGCGGCCCTGTCGGGCGGCAACCAGCAGAAGGTGATCATCGCCCGCGAGGTCAGCCGCGACCCGGCGGTGCTGGTCGCCTCGCAGCCCACCCGGGGGCTCGACGTGGGCGCGATCGAGTACGTGCACCGGCGGCTGGTGGCCGAGCGCGACGAGGGCCGCGGCATCCTGCTGGTGTCGCTGGAGCTCGACGAGGTGCTCGGGCTCTCCGACCGCATCCTCGTGCTCTACGAGGGCCGCGTCGTCGCCGAGTTCCCGGGCGGTGTCGACCGCGAGGAGCTCGGGGTCGCGATGCTCGGCGGCACCGGGGCGGCCCGGTGAGCACCAGCGTCACGCCGGCGCCCCCCGCGCCGGTGCCGCCGCCCGAGCGGGAGCCCTCGCTCGTCCGCCGCATGATGATCGGCCACGGGCCGGGCCTCGCGACCTCGCTGATCACCACCGTGATGGCCTTCCTGATCGGCGGCCTGGTGGTGCTCGGCACCGGCAACAACCCGCTCAGCACCTACCGGGGCATCTTCAACGGCACCGGGCTCAACTGGTTCTTCCCGTGGGTCACGGGCTTCGACCGGGAGACCGCCGCCTACAACCTGCAGCAGACGCTGCTGATCACGACCACGCTGATGCTCACGGGCATCGCGGTGGCGTTCGCCTTCCGCTGCGGGCTGTTCAACATCGGCGGCCAGGGGCAGTGGGCCGTCGGCGCGATGGTGTCGGTGTGGGTGGGCTCGTCGTGGGCCGGCCTGGCCGGCGGTGCCCACATCGTGCTCGCGATCGTGCTCGCCATGCTCGCCGGGGCCCTCTGGGCCGGCATCGCGGGGATCCTC
Organism: Miltoncostaeaceae bacterium; assembly: GCA_035553775.1. Taxonomy (GTDB): domain Bacteria; phylum Actinomycetota; class Thermoleophilia; order Miltoncostaeales; family Miltoncostaeaceae; genus DATMJR01. The sequence continues at coordinate 1,995 of DATMJR010000052.1, forward strand.
AAGGCGACCGTGGGCGCTCACGAGGTGATCACCACGATCATGCTCAACTGGATCGCGTTCTGGGTGGGCACGTGGGCGTTCGGCCAGGGCGGGCCGCTGCAGAACGACACCGACCCCACCGTGCCGATCTCCAACGACGTGCAGGAGTCGGCGCGCCTGCCGGTCGTCTGGGGCGATGCCGCCCTGCAGGGGCTGCACATCGGCTTCTTCATCGCGATCGGTGCGCTGGTCGTCTACTGGCTGATGCTGTCGCGCACCACGCTCGGCTTCCGGGTGCGGGCGGTGGGGCGAAACCCCGAGGCGGCGCGCTACGGCGGCATCCGCGTGGGGCGCTCCTACTTCCTGGCGATGGCCATCTCCGGGGCGTTCGCCGGCCTCGGCGGTGCGCTGGACATCCTGGGCTGGCAGTACCGCCTCGGGATCCTGGACATCCAGTACTCGAGCGTCGGCTTCATCGGCATCGCGGTCGCCCTGCTCGGGCGCAACACGGCGGTCGGCATGGGCTTCGCGGCCCTGCTGTTCGGGGCGCTGCTGTACGGCACGTCCACGCGCAGCCTCGACCCGACGGTCTTCGACCCGTCGCTGGCCGGAAACCTGACCCTGATGATCCAGGCGCTGGTGCTGCTGTTCATCGGCCTGGACGTGGTGCTGCTGGCGCTGTGGCAGCGCCGGGGCCGCCCGCGGCCCACCCTGCGCCTGCCGCGGCTGCGGCGCGCCGGCCTCGCCCCGCGGGTGGCGGCGGCGCAGCGCACGGTGGCCCGCCGGGCCGCGGGCGTCGCCCGTCCGGCGCGGCCGCTGGCCGCGCGCGCCGGGGCGTGGGCGCTCGCCCGCGTGCCGCGCGGCACGCGGGCCGTCGGCATCGGGGGCATCGCGCTGGCCCTGTGCGCGTTCCTGGTGTCGCTGCCGCCCATCACCGTCCGGTCCGAGGTGGTGCCGCCGCTGATCGGCCTGGTCGCCGGCGCGATGGCGGCCTACGCCATCGCCCACCAGCAGCGCCGGCTGGGCTGGATCGGGCTCGCGCTGGCGGTGCTCGGGACCGTCGGCGGGGTCGCCGCCACGCAGTCGAGCGTGGAGAACCTGGAGACCGTGTTCGTCTGGTCGGCGCTCGCCGCCGCCATGCTCCGCTACGCCACCCCGATCACCTTCGCCGCCATCGGCGGCATGTTCTCCGAGCGCAGCGGGGTGGTGAACATCGGCCTCGAGGGCATGATGCTCGCCGGCGCCTTCGCCGGCCTCCTCGCCGCGGAGAAGACCGGCTCGTGGGTCCTCGGCATCGCGGGCGCCCTCCTGGCGGGCGCCCTGCTGGCGCTGGTGCACGCGGTGGTGTCCATCCACCTGCGCGCCGACCAGATCGTCAGCGGCGTGGCGGTCAACTTCCTGGCGCTCGGCGTCACCGGCTACTTCTTCATCGACGTCTACGGGGCCGAGGGCACGCCCACCGGCATCCCCTCGGTCCCGGACGTGACGCTCGGGTTCCTGGACGGCGTGCCCTTCCTGGGCGACGCCGTGGGCCAGCTGAACCTGCTGATCTGGCTGAGCCTGCTGCTGGTGCCCGTGTCGTACGTGGTGATGTTCCGCACCCCGTTCGGGCTGCGGCTGCGCTCGGTGGGCGAGCACCCCCGGGCCGCCGACACGGTGGGCCTGTCCGTCTACCGCCTGCGCTACACGGGCGTGCTCATCTCGGGCATGCTCGCGGCCCTCGGCGGGGCGTTCCTCACGATCGGCTTCACGGGCTCGTTCACCGAGAACATGACGGCGGGCCGCGGCTTCATCGCGCTCGCAGCGCTCATCTTCGGCAACTGGCGCCCGCGCGGGGCGTTCCTGGCGGCGCTGCTGTTCGGCTTCTCCACCGCGCTCGCCCAGCGGCTGCCCGTCTACTCGCCGTCGGCGGCGACGCTGTTCGAGACCCTGCCCTACGTGCTCACCCTCATCGCCGTGGCGGGGATCATCGGGCGTCCGCGGGCGCCGGCGGCGATCGGGATCCCGTACCTCAAGAGGTGACGCCGGTGTGACGCGCCCGGGCGGCGCGCCGTCCGGGGCGGGGCGTAGGGTCGTCGGTCCGGGTCGGCGCGTCGCCGCCCGCCCGCCGTGTCCACCCAGCCACCCCCCGGAGCCCCGCATGTCCGAGTACGCGGTCCTGGCCGAGGGCCTGGTCAAGCGCTACGGGGAGACGCTCGCCGTCGCCGGCGTCGACCTCGACGTGCCGCGCGGCACCGTCTGCGCGCTGCTCGGTCCCAACGGCGCCGGCAAGACCACGACCGTGCGCATGCTCACCACGCTCACGCCGCCCGACGGGGGCCGCGCGCAGGTCGCGGGCCACGACGTGGTGCGCGAGGCGCGGCAGGTGCGGCGGGTGCTCGGGCTGGCCGCCCAGGACGCCACCGTCGACCCGCTGCTCACCGGCCGCGAGAACCTGGTGATGATCGGGGAGCTGCACCACCTGGGCCGCCGGGTGGCGAAGGCCCGCGCCGACGAGCTGCTGCAGCAGTTCGCGCTCACGGACGCGGGCGGCCGGGTCGTCAAGGGATACTCGGGCGGCATGCGCCGCCGCCTCGACCTGGCCGCGACGCTGGTCGCGCGGCCGGCCGTGCTGTTCCTGGACGAGCCCACCACCGGGCTCGACCCCCGCGCCCGCAACGAGCTGTGGGGGGTGCTCGACACCCTGGTCGACGAGGGCGCGACGCTGCTGCTCACCACGCAGTACCTGGAGGAGGCCGACCGGCTGGCCGACGACATCGTGGTCATCGACCACGGCAGGGTCATCGCGCGCGGTGACGCCCGGGAGCTCAAGAACCAGGTCGGGGGCACCCAGCTGCACCTCACGGTCACCGACCCGGCGCGGCGCGGCGCGGCGGGTCGGTGACCGTG
>DATMJR010000053.1:0-3583 GCA_035553775.1 Miltoncostaeaceae bacterium
GGGCGAGGTAGGGGGCGTCGGTCTCCACCAGCACGCGGTCCTCCGGCAGGGCCGCGGCGGCGGCGCGCAGGTCGTCCGAGCGGCGGAACGTCAGCGTGCCCGCGAAGCTCGCGTACCAGCCCGCGGCGGCGACGGCCGCGACCTCGTCCGGGAGGCTGAAGCAGTGCAGCACCACCGGGTGGCCGTCGGCGTCCTCGCGCAGGATGCGCAGCGTGTCGTCCGCGGCGTCGCGCGTGTGCACGACGACGGGCAGGCCGCACTCCCGGGCGAGGCCGATCTGCGCGCGGAACGCGCGCTCCTGGGCCGGGCGCGCGGAACGGTCGTAGTGGTGGTCGAGGCCGCACTCGCCGATCGCGACCACCCGCGGGTGGGCCGCCAGCTCCCGGATCCACCGGGCGTCGGCGTCGGTCCAGCCGTCGGCGTCGTGCGGATGCACGCCCACCGCGGCCCACACCTCGGGGTGCCGCTCGGCCAGCGCGACGGCCTGGAGGCTCGACGCGTGGCCGCAGCCGATGGTGACCATGCGGTCCACGCCCGCGGCGCGCGCCTCCGCGACCAGCGTCGCCGGCTCCCCCGCGCAGGAGGCCAGGTGGACATGTGAGTCGACTACGCCGGCTGCCTCTCGACGCGCGGGAACAGCGGCGGCACGGGCGCGACGCGGGCGCCCGCCACGCCCTGCCAGCGGGCGGAGGCGAGCCCGGTCGCGGCCGGGTCCTGGCCGAGCGCGCCGAGCGCCCGCGCGGCGCTGCCGGGCATCACCGGCCACAGCAGCACGGCCACCGCGCGCAGGCCCGCGGCCAGCGCGTGGAGCGCGGCGTCGAGCTCGCGTGCCCGGGCGGGGTCCTTCGCGAGCGTCCAGGGGGCGCGCTCCTCGACCAGCCGGTTCAGCCGGCGCACGAGCACCCACACCTCCTCGACCGCGCGGGTCGGGTCGACCGCGTCGAAGGCGGCCCGGACCCGCGCGACCGTGTCGGCCACCTCGGCGGCGAGCGCGCCCTCGTCGCCCGGGTCCTCGGGCACCACGCCGTCCCGGTAGCGCTGCACCATGTTGACGGTGCGGTTGAGCAGGTTGCCGAACTCGTTCGCGAGCTCGCCCGTGTAGCGCGCCTCGAAGCCCTCGGCGCTGAAGGTGCCGTCCTCGCCGAAGCGGATCTCGCGCGCCAGGTAGTAGCGCAGCGCGTCGAGGCCGTACTCCTCGATGAACGGGAAGGGGTCGACCAGGTTGCCGGTCGTCTTGCTCATCTTCTCGCCGCCCTTGAGCACGTATCCGTGCACGGCGAGGCGCCGCGGCAGCTCCAGCCCGGCCGCCATCAGCAGCGCGGGCCAGATGACGGCGTGGAACTTGAGGATGTCCTTGGCCATCAGCTGCAGGTCGGGCGGCCAGTAGCGCTCGGTGCCGTCGCCGGCGCAGCCGAGGGCCGTCCAGTAGTTGAACAGGGCGTCGACCCAGACGTAGACGACCTGCTCCGGGTCCCACGGCACGGGCACGCCCCACGAGATCTGCGAGCGCGAGATCGACAGGTCCTCGAGGCCGTCCTCGATCATCCGGCGCGCCTCGTTGTAGCGCGACGCCGGCTGCACCCACCCCGGGTGCGCGTCGAAGTGGGCGAGCAGCCGGTCGCGGTAGGCGGACAACCGGAAGAACCAGTTGTCCTCCTCCAGCCACTCGACGGCGCGCCGGTGGATGGGGCACAGGTGGTCCTCGACCAGGTCGCCCTCGCCGTAGAAGGCCTCGCAGGCGGTGCAGTACCAGCCGCCGTAGCGGCTGCGGTAGACGTCGCCGGACTCCCGGATGCGCTCCAGCAGGCGCTGCACCTCGGCCACGTGACCCGGCTCGGTGGTGCGGATGAAGAAGTCGTTGGTCGCCTCGAGGGTGGTCCCGAGGTCGCGGAAGCGGGCCGAGAGGGCGTCGGCGTGCGCGCGCGGGGTGCGCCCCGCCTCCTCGGCCGAGCGCGCGACCTTGGCGCCGTGCTCGTCCGTGCCCGTCAGGAAGAACACGTCGTCGCCGCGCTGACGGTGATGCCGCGCCAGCACGTCGGCCATGATCGTCGTGTACGCGTGACCCACGTGGGGATCGGCGTTGACGTAGTAGATGGGGGTGGTGACGTAGAACCGCTCGGGCATACGTGCGCAGTGTAGGGACGTCCCTGCCTCCGCGACCCGCGGCCGCGCTGCGGGCGGCGCTGCTGCGCCTCGCCGCGGCGGACGTGCCCGTGCTGGTGTCCGGCGGCACGGGACGCCGCCTGCTGGGCGCGCTGCGACGGCCGGCCGACCTCGACCTGGAGTGCCGGGGGGACGACATCGCGCGGGCCGCCCGCGCGCTCGGCTTCGCCGCGCCCCGCCGGGACGCCGCCGGCGGATGGTCGTCGCTGCGGTGCGCGGGTCGCATCGCGGGCGTCGACGTGGACCTGTCGGCCGGTGTCGCGGTGGAGGGCCCCCACGGCCGGCTGGCCCCGGACGAGGCGCTGATGTGGGCGTGGGCGCTCCCCGTGCGCGGGCCGGGCGTGCCCGTGTGGTGCGCGCCCCCCGAGGAGGCGCTCGCGCGAACCGTCGCGGCCGGCGACTGGGCGCGCCTGGCGCGGCTCGCCGCCGGCGACGGCCCCGCGCCGCGGCCCGCCTACGTGGCCCGCCGGCTGGCCAGCGTGAGCGCCGCGCGGTAGGCGGCGTTGCGGCTGCCCGCGCCCAGCGCGGCCGCGGCGTCCGCGGCGCGCGCCGGGCTGAGGCCGGCCGCCAGGAGCACCTCGAGCGTGGCCGCCAGCGCGGCCTCGCCGCCCCCGGGCACGGGCGTGGCGGGCCACAGCACCAGCGTCGCCTCGCCCCGCACGTCGCCGGCGAAGTGCTCCGCCAGGTCGGCGGCCGTGGCCACCGCCACCTCCTCGAACCGCTTGGTCATCTCCCGGCACACCCCCGTCCGGCGGCCGGGATCACGGCCGGCCAGCCACGCCAGCGCCGCCGGCAGCCGGTGGGGGCTCTCGAAGGCCACGATCGTGAGCCCGAGGGGGTCGAGCCCGTCGAGCAGGGCGGCGCGCTCGGCGTCGCGCCGGGGCAGGAACCCGGCGAATGCGAAGCGGTCGGCGGGGGCGCCGGTGGCGGCGAGGGCCGTCGTGACCGCGCTCGGCCCGGGCACCAGGTGCACCGGGAGTCCCGCGGCGTGGACCGCGTCCACCAGGCGGGCGCCGGGATCGCTGACGGCCGGCATGCCGGCGTCGCTGACCAGCGCCACCCGGGCCCCGGCTGCGAGCAGGGACAGGACCCGCTCGACCCGCTCGGCCTCGTTGTGGGCGTGCAGGCTCAGCAGGCGCGTCTCCGCGCCCGCGTGGCGCATCAGCACGCCGGTGCGGCGCGTGTCCTCGCAGGCCACCACGTCGGCTCCGCGCAGGGTGGCGGCCGCGCGCGGCGAAAGATCCCCCAGGTTCCCCAGGGGCGTGCCCACGACGTGCAGGCCGGCGGGGAGGTCCTCCCCCGTCATGGCGCCTCCGGACCCGGGCGCCCGGCCACGACCACCCCCGCGGTTACCATCGACGCCCGATGAGCCGGAACGGCAAGCCATACCGACGCTTCCGCGCCCGCGGCGGCCCCGCCG
>DATMJR010000054.1:0-14845 GCA_035553775.1 Miltoncostaeaceae bacterium
CGGGAAGGGTGCGGGGGCGCGGCCCGCGGCCGGCGCCATCTTCGACGCCCCGCCGGCGGCCGCTACAGTCGGGGGCGACGGAGCCCGGGGTCGTCCCGCATGCTCTCGCCGCACACATCCTTGTGCGTGCATCGATCCACCCGACGCCGGCCGCGGGCCGGCGCACGCCGGGGCTCCGCTGTGCCCACTCGTCGTCCGGGGGCACGCCGCGAGCGCGCCTCCCGGCATACGCGCCACCGCGGCGCGAGGGGGAACGCCATGACCAGTGGTGATCGCGCGGACGGCGGGTCCACGGCCGGCGGGACGCTGAGCACCATCTCCAACGAGATGGTGCGCCTGTACAAGGAGATGTTCGGCCGCGGGCCCACGAGGGCGCGGACCGACTGGGTGGGCCAGGACGCACTCATCACGATCCTGGAGGACACCCTCTCGCCCGCCGAGCGCAACCTCGTGAGGATGGGCGAGCACGAACGTCTCCGCGAGAGCCGCATGTTCTTCCAGTACGCCACGGTGCTGGAGTTCTGCGCGCCCGTGGAGGCCTGCACGGGACGCAAGGTGCGGGCCTTCCTCAGCGGGATCGACACCTTCGGCGAGGACGTCTCGGCGGAACTGTTCCTGCTGCACCCGGTGGGCTACGACGGCCCGTCCCGGACCGAGGTGGGCGAGGGATCGCGGGGATGAGCCGCGGGAGCGGCCGCGCGTGGCCGTCCGGCCCGTGGCCGGCGGTGTCGCGAAGGTCGTTGGCAGAGAGCGGCCTCGGGATCCGCGGCGGGGCGAACCTCCACAATGACCCTCGACTCGAGGGTGAGTCCCGCCGCGCGCCGCCCGGCTTCCGGCGCTAGGCGAACACGATCTCGTCGCCGAGCTCGCCCTTCTCCAGCCGGTTCCGGATCCTTGCGAACGCCAGTTCGTGCAGCACCGGGACGAGGCGCTCGGCGGGGGCGTCGGGGGCCTGCGGATCGAGGGCGGCGACGCTGATGCGGCCCACGAAGCACGTCTTGGTGGCGATGCGCTCCCCGTCCCGGAGGATGCGCACGGGGAACCCCCAGAGCATCGCGGCGCTGTCGCTCAGGGAGCTGCGCACCGGCTCCGCCACGAGCTGGTAGCGCACGCCGTCCACCTCCATCACGGTCCCGTCCACTCCACGACCTCCCCGCTCGCGGTGACGGCGGCGGCGGCGCCCGCCCGGCGAGGATCGCCCGCGCCGTCCAGCCCGCCCTCCGCCTGCCCGACGACGCCCACGCCGCCGAAGTACAGGTTCATCGCCCCCCAGCGTCGCAGACGGAGGCCCTCCTCCTCCAGCGCCCGGCAGGCCTCCTCCGGAACCCCCGCCTCCACGTCCACCGCATCCCCCTCGGGGTGGATGCGCGGCCGGGCGACGGCGGCCCGCAGGCCCAGTCCGGAGTCGACGATGTTCGCGAGCGTCTGGAGGATCGCCGAGCGCAGCCGGTTGGAGCCGGCGGCGCCCAGGGCGACGATCGGCGCGCCCGCGCGCAGCAGCAGCGACGGCGCCATCATCGACGTGAGGCGCGCACCGGGCGAGGCGGTGCCCCAGCCGTCGGGATTCAGGTCCTCCTCGCCGAGCATGTTGTTGAGCAGGAAGCCGGTCCCCGGCAGCATCACCCCGCTCCCGGAGCCGTTGCTGCTGCTGAGGCTGGCGACGCCGCCCGCGGCGTCGATGACGCTCACGTGCGTCGTCCCCGTCGGGCGCCGGTGCTCGGGCGGCGCCGTCCCCCCCTCCCCCTCCTGGAGGCGCGCGAGGAAGTCCTCCAGGAAGTCCTCCTCCTGCAGCCCCTGCCGGAACCGGGCGTCGCGCAGACGGTTCGCCGCCCGCCCGGCCCGGGCGACGTTCCGGTAGTGCGCGACGGCGTCGGCCCCGGCCGGCGGCGACGCGGCCAGCAGACCCAGCGCCGCCGCGATCAGCAGGCCGCCGGAGGACGGGGGCGGGTTGGTGAGCAGGTGGAGGTCGCGGTAGCCCACGGCCAGCGGGGTCCGCTCCACGACCCGGTACGCCACGACGTCCTCCGACGTGATCAGCCCGCCCCGCGCCGCGAGGCCCGCCGCCAGGTGCTCCGCCAGCCAGCCGCCGGGGTCCGCGACGGCGGCACCCCCGCGGGCGATCTCCTCCAGCGTCCGGGCGAGATCGGGATGGTGGATGCGGTCGCCGGCCCCGAGCAGCCGCCCGCCGGGGGCGTAGACCGCGGCCGCCTCGGGCGTGTGGGTCAGCATGTCGCCGAGGATGCGGTGCAGGTAGGCCGATTCCGCGCCGAGCACCACGCCCTCGCGCGCCAGCCGCACCGCCGGCCCCACCAGATCGCTGAGCGGCAGGCGGCCGAAGCGGGCGGCGGCGGCGCACAGGCCCGGCACCATCCCGGGCACGGCCGCCGACGCGGGCCCGATGTGGAAGACCTGGTCGGCCCCGCCGAAGGCCACGGTGAAGGTGTCGAGGTCCTCGGCGCGCAGCGGCCGCCCCCGCGGCCCCAGACCGGGCACCGTGACGAAGAAGTCGAGCAGCGTGGCGGGGCCGCCCGCCGGGTGCGCCAGCAGGAAGCCGCCGCCGCCGGGCCCCGTGAGCGGGCTCTCGGCGACCGCCGCGGCGAAGGCGGCGGCGACCGCGGCGTCCACCGCGGTCCCTCCGAGGGCCAGGATCTCCGCCCCGGCGCGCGCCGTCAGGGGGTGGCCGGCGGCGACCACCCCCCGCAGGTCGACCCCGGGCACCGCGCCCGCGCCGTGCGCGCGGCTAGCCGGCGCCCCCGGCGCCGCCGCGCGCCCCGGCCGGGGCCGAGAACGGCGAGACCGGCGTCGCGGGCGCCGGCGCGCCCAGGGGGCCGTGGGCGGACGAGGGCGGGGCGGCCGCCAGGCGCGGCACGCTGCGCACGCCGCGCGCGGTGGGCACGGCGGGAGCGGCGGGCTCCGGCGCCGGGGCGGCGCGCACCCCCGTGAAGTTGGCGGCGACGACCGTCACCCACACCTGCCCGGAGAGCTCCGGGTCGATGCTGGCGCCGAAGATGATGTTGGCGTCCGGGTCGGCGGCGGCGGAGACGACGTTGGCCGCCTCGGAGACCTCCATCAGCGAGAGGTCGGGGCCGCCGGTGATGCCGATGAGCACGCCCCGGGCGCCGTCGATCGGCGTCTCCAGCAGCGGCGACGAGATCGCCGCCTGCGCGGCGTCCGCGGCGCGGTTGCCCCCGCCGGAGTACCCGATACCGAGCAGGGCGCTCCCCGCCCCGCGGATGATCGTGCGTACGTCGGCGAAGTCGAGGTTGATCAGGCCGGGCAGCGTGATGATGTCGCAGATGCCCTGCACGCCCTGCCGCAGCAGGTCGTCGCAGATGCGGAAGGCGTCCACCATGCTCGTGCCGCGCTCGAGCACCGCCATCAGCCGGTCGTTCGGGATGACGATGACGGTGTCGGCCGCGTCGTGCAGGCGGTCGAGCCCGGACTCGGCCTGGCGCAGGCGCCGCGCGCCCTCGAATCCGAACGGGCGCGTGACCACGGCGACGGTGAGCGCCCCGACCTCGCGCGCGACCTTGGCGACCACCGGCGCCCCGCCCGTCCCGGTGCCGCCGCCCTCGCCGGCGGCGATGAACACGAGATCGCTGCCGCGCAGCACGCGGCGGATCTGGTCCTCGCTCTCGCGCATCGCCTGCTCGCCCTTGGCGCTGTCGCCGCCGGTCCCGAGCCCGCGCGTCAGCTCCATGCCCACCGGGATGCGCACGTCGGCCTCGCTGGCGTCGAGCGCCTGCCGGTCGGTGTTGACCGCGACGAACTCCACGCCGCGCAGGCCGGCCTCGATCATGCGGTCGACGGCGTTGCAGCCCGCGCCCCCGACGCCGACCACGCGGATGCTGGCCCGGTAGTCCGGGTCGGCGCCCGGCCGGCGCACGTCGTGCACCGGCGCCTCCTCGCGGGGCGGAGCCGACGGGCTCAGGGTGTTGCGGAACAGCTCGGACAGGGGCCCCTCGCGCATGCTCGCGCGGCCCGGACGCGCCGTGCTCATGCGCGCACCGCGGCCGCCACCGGCAGGTTCTCGCGCTCGACCACCTCGCGCGCCATGGCGCGGTACCACCGCGCCGCCTGCCCGTGGGGGTCGTAGGTCATCACGCTCTGCCCGCGGACCGGGGCCTCCGCGAAGCGGATCGTCTTGCCGATGCGCACGTCGTACACCAGGTCTCCGAAGCTCTGCACGAGGAGGTCCACCGCCTCGCGCCCGTGGACGGTCCGGGGGTCGTACATCGTCGGCACGATCCCGACGATGCCCACGCCCGGGTTCAGGTTCTCCCGCACCTGCTCGATGGTGCCCTGCAGCTGCGCGAGCCCGCGCAGCGACAGGTACTCGCACTGCACGGGCACGATGACGCCGTCGGCGGCCGTCATCGCGTTGATGGTGAGCAGCCCCAGCGACGGCGGGGTGTCCAGGAGTATCACGTCGTAGGCGGACTTCAGCGGCCGCAGGGCGCGCTCCAGCGCCCGCTCCCGGCCGATCTGCGCCGACAGGGCGAGCTCCGCCCCGGCGAGCTCGATGCCGGCCGGTGCCACGTCGATCTCGCGGACGTGGATGTTCTCGGCCAGCGGGAGCCCCTTCACGAGCACGTCGTACATCGTGGTCACGAGGTGCTCGACGTCGATCCCCTGGCTCATGGCCAGGTTGCTCTGGGGGTCGAGATCGACCGCGAGGACCCGCAGGCCCTGCGCGCGGAGCGCGACCCCGAGGTTCACGGTGGTGGTGGTCTTGGCGACGCCGCCCTTCTGGTTGGCGAGCGCCAGAACGCGGGCGGTGCGTGGCATGTCGCTCTCGCAAGCGTCGGCGGGGCCCTGGCGCCTGCTCCTTACGACGCCGGCCGCCCGACTCCTCCCGGCGGAGGGGCCGGCGGCGGGATCAGCACCTCGAGCGGCACGGGGTCGCGCAGGTACCCCGCCCGGTCGGCGGCCTCCACCAGCCGGGCGGTGCCGTCGCGGTCGATCGCGGTGGTGATGCGGTTCGCGCGCACCCCCTCGGCGACGACCTCCGGGGGCGTGTCGGCGGAGACCAGCTCGCGGAACGCCTCCTCGACGGCGCCGGGCCGCCGGGCGGCCGCCACCGCCCGGCGGTGGGCGGTCATCAGGCGCGCGACGACCTCCGGGTTCCGGTCGGCGAAGTCGGCGTTGACCACCAGCACGGTGGTCGGGTAGCCGCCGTCCACCATCACGCGGTCGGCGGGGAGCAGCACGTCGGCGAGCCCGCGCCGCACGAGCAGGGTCCCCCAGGGCTCCGGGCACAGCGCCGCGTCCAGCGCCCCGCGCTCGAAGGCCGTACGCAGGTCCGCGTTGCGCACCCGCACGATCTGCACCTCGCCGCCGCGCGCGGGCCGCAGCCCGACGCGGCCGAGCTCCCAGCGCAGGGCGAGGTCCTGCGTGTTGCCGTACCCGGGGAAGCCGACGCGCCGGCCGCGCAGGTCGGCCACCGTGCGGATGCCGCTGCCGCGCCGCACCACGAGGACCGCGCCGGCCGCCCCGGCGCCGGAGAGCACCCGCACCGTGCCCGGCGCGCGGCTGAGGGTGGTGATGACCGGCCCCATGCCCATGTAGGAGGCGTCGAGCGAGCCCGACAGCAGGGCGGCGACCGCCTCCGTGCCGGTGGCGAACCGGGTGGTCTCGAGGCGGGCGGGCGCCATCTCCTGCGCGAACACGTCCTCGTGCACGCCCACCAGCGCGACCGCGTTCGTCAGGTTGGGCAGGTAGCCCAGCCGGACGGCCTCGCGGTCCCCCCCGCCCCCGCACCCGGCCGTCGCGACCAGCAGGAGCACGGCCAGCAGCGCGGCGAGCGCCGCGCCGCGGTTCTCAGACCGGCGTGGCAAGGCCCCACCGGCGGCGCACCCACCGCTCGAAGCGCGTGAAGCCGACCTGCTCGACCACGACGCCGATGGCCGCGATCAGCACGATGACCCCGACCACGAGCTCGATGTCGTTGAGTTCGCGGCCCTCCTCCAGGACCTGCCCCAGGCCGGGCGTCCCGCCCACGATCAGCTCGGCCGCCATCAGCGAGCGCCACGCGAAGGCCCACGAGAGGCGCAGGCCCGTGACCAGGGCCGGGACGGTCGCGGGCAGGATCAGCGTGCGCTGGTAGAAGACGCCGCGGGCGCCCATCGCCCGCCCGGCCTGCCGGAGCGTGGGCGACACCTGGTGCACGGCGGCGTAGGTCGCCAGCACCATGGGCTTGAAGGTCCCGAAGATCGTGATCGCCAGGACCGCCTCCGGCCCGAACCCGAACCAGAGGATGGCCAGGGGCAGGAAGGCGATGGTGGGCACCGCCTGGAGCCCCGACATCAGCGGCCGCACGCCGTCCTCGAGGAACGGCTTGGCCGCCGTGGTGATGCCGAGCAGGACGGCCGCGAACACCCCGATCGCCCAGCCCTGCAGCAGGCGGAGGAACGTGCTGGTGACCGCTCCGGCCAGGTCGATGCGCTCGTCGGTGAAGCCGTGCCGCAGCTCCCCGAGGACCGCGCCCGGGGACGGGAGCCGGTACGCCTCGATCCAGCCGGCGCGGGTGACCGCCCACCACACGAACAGCAGGGACGCCAGCAGCCACAGCCGCCGCACGGCCCACAGCACCGCGCGGCCGAGGCCGGAGAGCACGGTGGGCACGGCGCGCCCCTCGGCGCCGCCGGCCCGGCGCGGGCGGGCGCGGCCGGGGGAGGACGAGGTCGTCACGCGTCGGCGGTGACGACGCCGGCGGGCGTCCCGAGGTCGGTCTCGCGCTCGCCGCGCATCCGCCCGAGCAGGTCGTTGCGGATGTCCGTCAGCCGGAGGTCGCTCTCCTCGCGCGGCCGCGGCACCGTGACGTCGTAGCGGCGCTCGATGCGGCCCGGGCCCGCCGACATGAGGTAGACCGTGTCGGCGAGGAAGGCGGCCTCCATCAGGTTGTGGGTCACGAACACGACCGCCGGCCGGGTCTCCAGGTAGATGCGCTGCAGCTCCTCGTGCAGCACCGTGCGCGTCTGCACGTCCAGGGCGCTGAAGGGCTCGTCCATCAGCAGCACGCGGGGGCGCAGCACCAGGGCGCGGGCGATCGCGACGCGCTGGCGCATGCCGCCCGACAGCTCGTGGGGGTGGCGGTCGACGACTCCCTCCAGGTGCACCATCTCGAGCGCCTCGAGCGCCCGGCGCCGGCGCTCGGCCCGCGCCACGCCCTGCGCGCGCAGCCCGTACTCGACGTTGCTGCGCACCGACAGCCACGGCATGAGCGCGGCGTCCTGGAAGACCATCGCCCGGCCACCGGCCGGCTGCCCGGTGACGTCGCGGCCGTCCAGTTCCACCTCGCCCTCATCGGGTACCAGCAGCCCGGCGATGATGGAGAGCAATGTCGATTTGCCGCATCCGGACGGTCCGACGAGCGAGACGAACTCCCCCGGGGCGACGTCAAGCGAGGTCTCGCGCAGCGCCGGCGAGCCGCCCAGGTAGGCTTTGCTCACCCCCCGGACCCGTAGAGCCGGAGCCGCCGGATCCCCGCGGCCGCCTGGTTCATCCCGACCGGTCACGGGGCAACCTTATAAGAGTGATCCACCATTTCTTCGGCGAGCCGGGCACGGCCCCTCGCCCTCCACATTCCGCCGCCACCGGCGCCCACGACCCGGTGCGTGAGGCGCGATGATCCTCGGGCTCGCGCTCCTCGCGCTGATCATCCTGTGGAACGCCTTCTTCGTCGCCGCGGAGTACGCCTTCGTGACCGCAAACCCCCTGCGCATGCGGGACCTCGCGAAGGAGGGCAACCGCCGCGCGGAGCGGGTGGTCGAGCTCCAGTCCAACCCCACCCGCTTCATCGCCGCCGTGCAGGTCGCGATCACCATGTCGTCGCTCGCCGCCGGCGCGGTGGGCGAGCCGGCCGTCCGCCGGATCGTCGGGAGCCTGTTCGGCCCGGCCGACGAGGCCCTGCCCCGGGGGCTGACCCTGGCCCTGTCGGTGGCGGTGGCGTTCGCCGTCGTGACCGCCCTCACCGTGGTGCTCGGCGAGATCGTGCCGAAGACCGCGGTGCTGCAGCGGCCGGAGTCGGTGGCGCTGGTGGCGATCACGCCCGTGCGCCTGTTCACCCGGATCTTCTCGCCGTTCGTCTCGGTGCTGGAGCGGCTCTCGTCGCTCACCACCCGCGCCCTGGGCCTGCAGAGGCCGAGCGAGATCGGCCAGCGGGGGGCCGACGAGCTGCGCCTGATGGTGGAGTCGTCGACGGACGAGGGCATCCTCGAGAAGGACGAGCAGCGCATGCTGCTGGGCGTGCTGGAGCTGCCGGACACGGAGGTGCGCCAGGTGATGGTGCCCCGGCCCGACGTGGTCGCCCTGAGCGTGCAGATGACCCCCGGCGAGGCGGCGGCGGTGGTGCGCCGCCACCCCTACACCCGCTACCCGGTGCACGGGGGCGATCTCGACGACGTGCGCGGCACGCTGCACGTGCGCCGGCTGCTGGAGGCGATGGACGCCCCCCGGCCGCCCACCGACCTCGCGCCCCTGCTGCGCCCCGCGCAGCTGGTGCTGGAGACGGCGCACCTCGACGACCTTCTGTCGCGCTTCCGCCGCGGCCGCGATCACCTCGCGGTGGTGGTGGACGAGTACGGCTCGGTGGCCGGCGTGGTCACCCTCGAGGACCTCATCGAGGAGATCGTGGGGGAGATCGCGGACGAGTTCGACACCCCCATCACCCCCGTGCAGCAGCTCGGCGACCGGGAGTGGCTGGTGCGCGCGTCCCTCCCCGTGCGCGACGCCTCGGAGCAGATCGGCGTGGACCTGCCGACGGGCGGCTACGAGTCGGTGGGCGGCCTGGTGTTCGACGCCCTGGGCCGGCTGCCGCGCCCCGGGGACCGCGTCGAGACCCCGGGCCTGACGTTCGTGGTGGAGGAGATGCGCGGACGCCGCATCACGCGCGTGCGCGTGACCGTCACCCCTCCCGAGGAGGAGGCATCGGCTGCGCCAGCGACGAGAGCAGCTGGCGCAGTGAGTGATGGCCCTCCAGCGGATGGCGTAGGGGCAGGTCCAGGTTGATGCGGTAGCTGTTGCGCCGGCCCACGCGCTCCCGCTCCAGGTAGCCGTGCTCGACCAGCTCGCCCACGATGCGCTGCGTGGCGCGCTCCGTGATGCCCACGAGCGCCGCGAGGTCGCGCATGCGCATCTGGGGATCGCGGGTCAGCGCGACCATCACGTGGGCGTGGTTGGTCAGGAACGTCCAACCGGGACGCACCGCCGGCGTGATGGGACCCCCCGGGGCGCCGCCGCCCGCCGTGCTCATGAGGCCTGCGCCGCTCGGATCATGCGCGCCAGCATAGTCATGACATCCGCCGTCATCCCGCGGCGTGGCCGGCGCGCGCGGAGCGGGCGCCGGCCACGGGTCGCTCAGGGGCTCGCGACGAGCGCGCCGATGATGAGGCCGCCGAACCAGAGTGCGGTGGCCACCAGGCCCACCACGATGCCGGCCACGGCCATCCCGTTGCCGCCCAGGCGGCCCCCGGATGCGGCGATGTCGCGCTTGGCGAGGAACCCGAAGCCCGCACCGACGGGCGCCAGCGGCGCGAGCAGCAGCCCGACGAGCGACAGCACCAGCGACAGCGTCGGCTTGGGGGAACTGGCGGGCCCGCCACTCGGCGCCGGGCCCCGCTGCGGCTCGGTGATGAAGATCGTCGCGAGCACCACGCCGACGACCCCGATCATCGCCCCGGCGGCGACCAGCCACCACCCGGTGCGCAGCTCGACGTCGTCGGTCGAGAGGAACGCGTCGCCGGAGCGGGCGCCGATCAGGAACAGCAGCGCGAAGCCGATGGTGCCCCCGGCGACGAGCAGGCTGACCAGCCGGACCCAGTAGGGCTTGAGGAGCGCGCCCGCGACCCCGGCGGCGACCAGGAGAACGCCCAGGACGATGACGGCCTCGTCGGTGTTGTAGCCGCGGAGCCCGGAGGCGTCGCGGGTGGCGTCCTGGTTGGCGGCGATCGCGGTGAGGATGCCCGCCACCGCCAGCAGGCCGAAGCCGATGCGGCCCAGCAGGGTGATGGGGTAGTCGATGGCGCCGCGCGAGCCCGTGCCGACGGCGGGACCGCCACCCCACCCGCCGCCCGGCGCGTGCGCGATCCCGGGGGTGGGCTGCACGTCCTCCCGCTGGAGGGCCTCGGGCACCGGATGGGCGCCCGTCGGGGTGCCGGTCGCCGGCGCCGGGGTCGCTCCGAGCGGCTCGCTGACGGTCTGGCCGTTCTCGCTCACCCACTCGGTCCAGGTGGACCCGTCCCAGTACCGCTGACGACCGGGGCGCGTCGGGTCGTCGTACCAGCCTGCCGGCGTGCTCATGGAACCTCCGTGGGGGACCGGGCGCCGCCCCCGATGGGGTGCGCGGGGGGCGCCGCCGCCGGACGGGCGTCAGGCGCGTAGAGACTACCGCCGGCGGGGGACGGCGTTACCCCCGTGATCCGCGGAATCGGACGTCGCGACCGGCCGCCCGTCCGGGACCGTCGCCGAGCTCCGCGCCGGCCGCGGGGCCGCGCGACCGGGACCGGCGCCGTCACCTCCGACCACGCGGTGGGCGCGATCCAGGGGTACGGCGCGGCGCGCGCGCCGTTGCGGTCCGGGAGGCCCGGCAGCCGCCGCGGGGCCCCGGCCGCGACCGGGGCCCCGCGACACAGGCTCATGCCGGTGGCAGCTCCAGGCGGCGCTGGCCCGCCCATGCCGCCGCCTGCGAGCGGCGCTGGAACCCGAGCTTGCGCAGCAGCTGGCTGACGTGGTTCCGGACCGTCTTCTCGGACAGGTGCAGGACCTCGCCGATCGCGCGGTTGGTGTAGCCCTCGGCGATGAGCGCCAGCATGCGGCGCTCGCGGTCGGTGAGCCCGGCGAGCTCCGCCTCGGCCTGCCGCGCCGAGAGCTCCCGGAACTGCGTCAGCAGGGCGCCGGCGGCGCGGGGGTCGAGCGTCGACTCTCCGGCGGCTGCC
The DNA here is from genome assembly GCA_035553775.1 of Miltoncostaeaceae bacterium. Taxonomy (GTDB): domain Bacteria; phylum Actinomycetota; class Thermoleophilia; order Miltoncostaeales; family Miltoncostaeaceae; genus DATMJR01. Next base: position 10,935 of record DATMJR010000054.1, read on the forward strand.
TCGCGGATGGCCTGGGTGAGCCGGTCCGAGTCGGCCTGCTTGAGCAGGTAGCCGGAGGCGCCGGCCATGACGGCGCCGACGATCGCCTCCTCGTCCTGGTACGAGGTCAGCATCACCACGCGGGCCTCGGAGTTGTCGGCCTTGATGCGACGGCACGCCTCCACGCCGCTGCCGTCGGGCAGGCGGACGTCCATCAGGACGACGTCGGGGCGGGACTGGGCGGCGATGGAGACCGCCTCCGCGACGGTCCCCGCCTCGCCGACCACGCGGAACCCGGCCTGGTTGGCCAGGAGGGTCTTGAGGCCGATCCGCACCACGGCGTGGTCGTCGACGATGACGATGCGGATCGGGTCGGGCACGGCGCTCATGATGTGATCACCTCGGGGAACGTTCGGTGGAGGGGGGCGGGGTCGACGACCTCCGCGTCGAGCGGGACCGCGACGACGACACGCGTGCCGGCGGCGTCGGAGTCGATGGTGAGGCGGCCGCCCAGGCGCCGTGCGCGCTCGCGCATGTTGCGCAGGCCGTGGCCGTCGTGGTCGGCGGCCGCACCCGCGCGCATCCCGCAGCCGTCGTCGCGGACCCGCAGCTCGAACTCGTCGGGCGCGAAGCTGAGCAGCACCTCGAGGCTGCAGCCGCCCGCGTGCCGCGCCGCGTTGGAGAGGGCCTCGCGCAGGATCTGCTCGAGGTGGCGGCCGGCGCCGTCCGGCATCGGCCCGGAGGTGGCCAGGCCGGACACCCGGACACGCACGTCCAGCGAGGTCTCCGCGCTGAACTCGGACGACAGCTCCCGCAGGCGGTCGGCGACGGCGGCGGGCGTGTCCGGCATCTCGGACAGGTCGGTGATGTACCGGCGGATGTCGTCGGTGACGTGGTTGAGGTCGGCCACCACGCTGCGCACCTCGCCGCGCATGCCGGCCTCCTCGCAGCGCAGGGCGATCGCCTCCAGGTGCAGGCCGGCGGCGTAGATGGACTGGATGGTGCCGTCGTGCAGGTCGCGGCGGAACCGGGCCCGCTCCTCGGCGACCGCCCGCGAGCGCTCGAGCGCGTCCAGCCGCTGCTTGGCCTCGACCTCGAAGATCTCGAGCAGCTTCACGGCGAGCACGCACAGGGCCAGGCCGGCGAGGCCGCGCATGGTGGCCAGGGGCAGGCCCGTGGCGCGGAAGAAGTCGCCCTCGTTGATGGCCGCGCCGGCCCACGGCGCGGGATCGATGACCAGCCCGCCGAGCACCGCGTAGACGCCGAGCACGCCCGCGGTGGCGGCGGCATAGGGCTTGATGCCGATCATGCCGGCGGCCGCCAGCTCGCCCCGCTGCCGCCACACGCCGACGCCGGCGAGCGCCGCCCCGGGAAGCAGCAGCATCAGGCGGCAGGCCGCGACGACGGACCACTCCCACTGCTCCACGCTCCAGCCCTCGCCGCCCGCCAGCAGGGCGCCCCCCACCAGGATCCCGGCCCAGAGCGCGACCGAGGCCGAGGTGAGTGCCGTCCGCGCCCGCGCGGTGAGCGGCAGCAGGCGCAGGCCGAACTGCACCAGGAACAGGAAGGCGGCCGTCTGGATGACCCCTCGCAGCACCACGAGGGAGTCGACGAGGTCCTCCTCGAGGTAGCTGCGCTGGATGGGCACGAACGCGCGCCCCCACACCGCGAACGCCTCGATGAAGGCGAACGCCGCGAGCCAGATGAGCGCGTTGGTGAGCGCGAGGCGGCTCGCGCGCCGGCGCTGCAGCCACACCGCGAAGCCGAGCGAGAAGAACACCAGCCCGTGTGCGAACAGGATGATGGTCTCGTTCTGATCGAAGAACTGCCGCATGTCACTCCGCCCGAGGGCCGATGGAGGGCGGGGCCGGACATGGACAGGGGCGGCGCCGCATCGCGGACACCGCCCCCGCAGAACCTCCTGCGCGCTCCGCGCTCGCAGGTCCGATTGTAGCTGCTAGTTCCCGAGAACCGTCTCCAGATGCGCCCGCATGCCCTGGAGCACGTCCTCGTTGACCGCGGCGACCACCTCGGGCTCCTCCAGGAGCGCGCGGCGCTCCAGGGCGTTGAGCCGGTTGGTGACGTACGGGTCCTCGAGCACGTCGCGCAGGTTGCGGTCGTTGCGGACCTGGCGCACGACGTACTCGATCAGACGCTTGTGCTTGGCGGACGAACTGCCGACGAGCTTGCTGACCTCGTCCTGGATGCCCATGGGGACCCCTTCTCGTCGCTCGGGAAGTCGTCAGATGCTGCCGTATCCGGGGCGCGCGTATGACGCCCCGACCGACATGCCGCGCAGGCGGGCGACGCGCTCCTCCATCGGCGGGTGCGTCGAGAACAGACCGCCGAGCCGGCGGCCGCCCCCACCCGCGAGCGGGTTGACGATGTAGAGCGGCGCGGACGCCTGGTTCACCTGCATCGGCACGACCTCGGCGCCGCGGTGCAGCCGCACCAGGGCGTCGGCGAGCGGGTCGGGGTCGCCGAGCAGCTCGGCGCCCACCGCGTCCGCGCGGTACTCGCGCTGCCGCGAGATGGCCATCTGGATCACCACGGCCGCGATGGGGGCCAGGATGATGGCCGCCAGCGTGCCCACGAGACCGAGCGGGCTCTCGTCGTCGCCGCCGCCGAAGAGCAGGGAGAACTGCAGGAAGTTGACGATCGCCGACACCGCGCCCGCCACCATCGCGGCGATGCTCGCGATGAGGATGTCGCGGTTGGCGATGTGGGCCATCTCGTGCGCGATCACGCCCTCGAGCTCGCGGGGGGTCAGCGCGCGCTGGATGCCCTCCGTCACGGCGACGGCCGCGTTGGCCGGGTTGCGCCCCGTGGCGAACGCGTTGGGCTGCTCCGCCGGCGTGACGTACACCTTGGGCATGGGGACCTTCGCCCGCATGGCGAGCTCCGCGACCATGCGGTGCAGCTCCGGCTCCTCCTCGGCCGACACCTCGCGGGCGCGGCTCATCTTGAGCGCCATGGGACCGCTGAACCAGTACATCGCGAAGTTGAACGCGACGGCGATCAGCGCGAACAGGACGATGCCGCCCGTGCCGCCGACCACCAGCCCGATGAGCAGCAGCAGGCTGGTGAGCGCGCCGAGCAGCGCGAAGGTCCGGAACGAGTTGCCGAGCCTCTCCGAGGCCGAGTACATGTGACGATCCTCCTTGGGGGTCACGGCCACCGGCGCCCCACGCGGCCGCCTCCGTGGCCTCGGTGAGGAGGATAAATGCCACCGCGGGGGACGGGCTGAAGGACCTGTTGGTGGACGGTTAAGGCGGACCGCAGCCGCCCCAGGGCCGGGGAGCGGCGGCGACCTGAGGAGGTCGCCTAACCTGCGTCCACCGCCGTGGGCCACCGTCTCCTCCCCCTCCTCGCCGTCCTCGCCGCCCTCCTGCTCGCCGGCTGCGGGCCGACGGGGCCGGCCGAGCAGGGGGGCCGGCCCGCGGAGCCGGTCGCGCTGCTGCGGGTGCTGCCCGTGCCACTCGGGCTCCGCGACGCGCAGCCCGCGACGGAGGTCGATCCTCCGGCGCTGCTCCAGGCGATGACCGGCAGCGGCGACCCGGCCCTCGCCGCGCGGCTGCGGGAGGCGGGTGGACTGCGGCAGGCCGGGGTCCGCTCCTTCGCGGCCCCCGGGGGCGGGCGCCTGGTGGCATCCGTGGCGGTGTGGCCGGCGCGCCTCATCGCCGCGAACCTGGCCCTGACGGTGGCCCAGCAGCGGCTCGGCGACCCCGGGGTGCGCGCATGGACCCCCCAGGAGCTGCCCGCGACCCAGGGGGTGCGGGAGGAGGGCGGCGACCGGGAGCGGGTGCTCGCACGCTCGGTGGGACCCAACACGATCGTCATCCGCGCGACGGGCGACGTCCCCGATGACGCGGTCGTCCGCACGATGCAGCGCCTGGTGACCGTGCAGGAGGTGCGGGGCGGCTGAGGGGCCC